>CAITDH010000148.1 GCA_903891045.1 uncultured Desulfobulbaceae bacterium
CGGTTTAACTGAAAATAGAGCAGAGCCATATAAATTAAATGCTTTGTCACTCTTACGCAGACGAGAGTCCAGAAAGGTGATAGCTGAGTTTTCTATAGAGGCACATTTTGTTTTGTTTGTGAACAAAATATTGGTGTCCATTTTTTTCAACCTACATCAATTGTGTCGATTTCGTCATGAATGGATGAGGAAACTGTAGAAGTGGTGAAAGTATGGGCAAGTGTTTGTTGTGGTTGATACTGGTTTTGAGTGTCTTCGCTGAAGATTGCCTGGCTGGAGATGATCCTTATGTCCTTCAGCTCCAGGAGTTTGCCAGTAAGGGTGACGATGAGTCCCGATTGGCCTTGGCCCTGCTCTATGAGTATGGCGAGCAGGGAGTGGCTCGTGACCCTGAAAAGGCGGTCGCTTTGTTTTTGCAGGCTGGTGAGGTGGGAATTCCGGTTGCCTGTCTTTATCTGGGTATCAAGTATGAAAATGGCAGTGGTGTTGTCAGAGATCCTGCTGTGGCAGGCAACTGGTATGGCTGTGCCGCCAGGAAAGGGTGGGCTATGGCTCAATTCTTTCTGGCAGAGTTGTATGAAAAAGGCAAAGGGGTAAGGCAGGATAATTGTCTGGCTCTTGCCTGGTATGGCCTAGCGGAAGAACAGGGATATCCTGGGGCCAAAGAGGCCATGACGCTGTTGAGGCAGGAGATGAACAAGGCTGACCAGGAAAGGGCTGTCTCCCTTCGCTCGGGGCTTCTCAATCTTGGCACTCAATGAAAAAGGGGAATAAAGAAAGTTGTTTCAGGACGGTTTTGGTATCTTTTCTGTGTTCCTCCATTCTTGTGCAAATGATTGACTTTAAGGCGTGTGTTGACTATATTATTGCGGTTGTTCCTTTGAGAAATAATGGTTTGTGCCGAAGCACATTGTTGAAACACCTTATATTGATAACTCTCTTTATATGAGAGTGACGAGCAGATTCAGGAGAAGATCATGGCCAGTGTGGTGGTAGTGGGAACCCAGTGGGGAGATGAGGGGAAAGGGAAGATTGTTGATATTCTCACTCGTTATGCTGACTACATAGTCCGGTTTCAGGGCGGCAATAATGCTGGACATACGCTGGTTGTTGAAGGGAAGAAGTTTGTTTTTCATATTATCCCTTCCGGCATTTTGTATGAAGATAAAGTCTGTATGATTGGCAATGGCGTTATTATTGATCCTGCAGTTCTGCTGGCTGAGATGGACAAGCTTCAGGAAAAAGATTTGCAGGTCACCCCCAAGCGGTTGCTGATCAGTGAAAATGCCCATCTGATTATGCCCTATCACCAGAGTCTGGATCAGGCCAAAGAGGCAGCTCTGGCAATGGGGAAAAAGATTGGCACTACCGGGCGTGGTATTGGTCCCTGTTATATGGATAAGGTGGGCCGGGTCGGCATAAAGGCCGGAGATCTTCTTGATGATGACCTGTTTCGTGAAAGGCTGCTGGAAAATATTGAAGAAAAAAATTTTCTGTTTACCAAGAAATATAGTAGCGCCCCCGTTTCTTTTGAAACGATTTATGCAGCATTTCAGGGGTTTGCGGAAAAGCTGATTCCTTTTATTGGCAATGTCTCGGTAGAACTTGACAAGGCCAGAAAGGGTGGCCAGAATATCTTGTTTGAAGGGGCTCAAGGGACTCAGTTGGATATTGACCATGGCACCTATCCTTTTGTTACTTCGTCAAATACCATTGCTGGCAATGCCTGCAATGGCTCAGGGTTTGGTCCGGCCCATATCGATTCTGTTATCGGTATCCTGAAGGCCTATACCACTCGGGTGGGCGAAGGACCATTTCCCACGGAGCTCTTTGATGGTGTGGGTGATGAGTTGCAGAGAAAGGGTGGAGAGTTTGGTGCCACTACTGGCCGGAAACGTCGCTGTGGTTGGCTGGACGGGGTAGTCGCGGCTGATGCGACGCGGCTGAATGGTCTCACCGGACTGGCTTTGACCAAACTGGATGTGCTGAGTGGTCAGCCTGTTTTGAAAATGGCCACGGAGTATGAACTTGCCGGAAAACGTTTGTCAGCCATGCCGTCCAATATCAGACAGGCGGCCGCTGTAAAGCCGGTGTATGAGGATCTTGCTGGCTGGCAGGAGGATATCACCGGGGTGCGTGATTTTAATGATCTTCCGATCAAGACCAGAGAGTATATTCGGCGCATTGAAGAGTTCACCGGGGTGGAGACGGTTATTGTCTCGGTGGGGCCGGATCGTGATGAGACCATGCTTTTAAAGAATCCTTTTGAGAAATAGCAATATATTCAGGTGGATAGATTGCGGGTAGAAGAGTAGGGCCGCATTAAGGGCACTCGATAAGAGAGTCAACCGTTGTGATAAAATAATGTCGTCATCGGGATGGTAAAAACGGCATAATGTGTTGTGGTGAAATCGTCAGATAATAGTGGCTATTTCGTAACGACTTCTAAGAAAACG
>CAITDH010000149.1 GCA_903891045.1 uncultured Desulfobulbaceae bacterium
CCTTCATTAACGGTACATTCCATGGTGTGTCTCACAAATATTTACATGAATATATAAGTGAATTTTGTTACCGGTTTAATCGTCGTCTGTGGGAATATGAGTTGCCAATGCGTTTACTGAATGCCTGCTTGGCTCGTGTCCCGGTTTAACTGAAAATAGAGCAGAGCCATATTTTATTTTTGGCCATGTTGCTACCTCCTATTTTTAATGGGTTGCTTTTTATATCTATATAATAAGCATGGCTGTAAAAGAGTGGTAATCAAAAATTTCTATATTGCTGTTGACGACTAAGATAATGGCTATTCTGAGTGGTAACTTAGGGTTGTTACGTTTTAAAATCACAGGCACAAAAGAAACGAGAGGGGGAAATGATGAGAAAAATAGATATTGGGGAAGCTCTTGTACAGGTAATCCGTGATCCACAAGGTTCTGCAAGTCAGGAGAGTTTTACCAGGGCCATGGAGTTAACCAAGGCATACGCCGGTTCAGGTTCGACAACCCATTTCAGCTCTGTTTCCCGACTCTTTTATGATTTGTTTGAAATGTTCGAGACGGGTGCGGATCCCCGGAAGAAATAGACGCAGCCGGCATTCACTCTTGTGCCTCTATAGAAAACTCAGCTAAAAGTTCCTGAGTACCCCATAAATAATAGATTCCCGCCTACGCGGGAATAACTTAATTCAATGCTGTGTTTTCTATAGAGGCACTTTTGCTTTTGATTGAGAAGTTAAATGGGTTAGTCCTCATGCTATCTGCCCCCCCTATTCATATATTAACCGGGCACCCTGCCTGAAATTAAGAAAAGAAATGGACATTAATATCACCCAAGACCCTCCTGCCGATGTTTTCCAGGCCAAGAGAAAATATCGGTGCATTATCCCGTATCTTCTGGCCCTGATCTTCTGCGCCATCTTGCTTGCCGGGTACCAGATTGTTTTTGGTTCGACCCATGGAGATCTTCTTGAAAACATTGCGCTTGTTTTTTTTGTGGGTCCGGCCTTGGTATTTTTCTATTGTGTCGAAAAGCTCCATGACTATAAAACGCTTTCACCGCAGCAGGAAAAGGAGATGGAGGACTTCTGTTGGCAAGATCACGATATTGCCACTTATTGCGCCAAGGTATCGACGATCGGCAGAAAACTTGTCAAAGCGGAATATGATGCCTGTAAAGCGCATGTTGAAGATCGATAGGCGAATAAAAAAAGGTTTTTTTGGAGAAAGAATCCTTCCATTCCTGACTGCCGGTTACAGCATGTCAATGTTATGGTTCTTTTTGGAGTTTTCGCTTACCTGGACGACGGCCTATCGAAAAAGTCCGGGTTGTAAATTATCAGCAACCAGAAAAGTATCCAGCTCTTCCTGATCATAAAAGGCTTGTTCAAAGAAAAGTCCCTGGGCTGGGGCTGTATACTGTTTGAGAATAACCGGCTCCTGCAGAAAATGTTGTACCTCCGCCACTGCAAGCTCCCCCTTGCCAACCGCAACCAACACCCCGACAATCCGGCGCACCATCTTCCACAGAAAATGCGACCCCACGATTCGAAACAGGATCAAATCCTCTGTTGCCGCGATTTGACATGAATGGACCATCACCAGGGGCGATTTTTTCTTCACTACCTGGCGGTCGGTGAAGGAGGTAAAGTCATGCTGTCCCACCAGCACGGATGCCGCTTCCTGCATCCGGTTCTCATCCAGTGGCTCCAGAACCTGCCAGACATAATCCCGGCCAAGGGCCATTTTATGTCTGGCAATCCGGTAGCAATAACTCCGGGCTATACAGTTATGCCGGGCGTGGAAACGAGGCCCAGCCCGTTTGCATTCAAGGATAACAATATCCCCAGGCAGCAATTCATTTAATTTTCTCCTGATCTCCTGGGGAGGTAAGTCGGTCTGGGCCTCCAGATGGGCGGTAAAATGCAGGGCATGCACTCCGGCATCGGTACGGCCACTGCCCTGCACGTCCACCTGAGCGCCAAAGAGATCTGTGGCAGCCTTGAGCAGGCTGCCCTGAATGGTTTTAGCGTCATCCTGTTTCTGCCAACCGCTGTAACGACTGCCATCAAATTCCAGGATCAGCTTGAATCGTTTTGCGTGATCATTCATCCTGATTGCTTCCTTTATTTTAACCCTTCATTTTTCAACTTTGGGTATTTAACAACGTTCGTTCACCATTGGCATGGCGCAGACGATGGGCAAGCGTGCGGGAGATTGCCGAGATCAGGACAAACGCCAACCGCTTATGTTCATCGGCCAATTGATTGAAATTTTCCAGGGTCAGCATGTACAGGTCGGTATCCGTGTGGGCGATGGCATTATCACTGCGGGGACGGCCATCAAGAAAGGCTAGGCCACCAAAAAAATCTCCCCGGCCTATGGTGGCAACATGATGCAGCAATCTGCTACCACCAACTGGCGCCATGATCCTGATTTCACCGCGCCGGATTAGATAAATTTCATGCCCTTGATCACCAATGGAGTAAATAGTCTCTCCGGCCTTGAAGGATCGTTGTTCCAGGCGCTCCTCCAGGTCGACCAGGGTTTCATCCTTGCGTCCCTGAAAGAGTTCCATCTCCTGTAATCGCAAGAGTACCTCTTCATCAACCGGCGCCTTTACATCTCCGATCAGCCTATCTTCCACCCATTCAATGGTTGCCTCAAGAATTGGAAAAATCTGCACAGTGTCACCACTTCCACCCGTCAGACCAGTCTGCTCAAAAAATTCCCGCAGATTGTGGCCATTCGGGAGCTGTTCGCGCACATTGCTGAGCAGCAGAAAGGCGCCGCGTTCAGCGAGCATATCCCGCACCTGGATAAGCATGTGGACCGCCGTAATATCCACGGACTGCACCAGACGCAGATCGAGGAGGATGTAGTCACGGTTTTTGATCTCTGGCTCTAGGGTAGAATAGAGCTCATAGGTGGTGCCGAAAAAAAGGCTGCCCTGCAATTCAAAAATGATAACCTTTTCACCTTTTTGGTCGATTATGCGTCTCTCCGCCTCTGATCTGGCCCAGGTCGATGAGCGTTGATGGATAAAGGACTTGTGCCGTACCACCGATCCGCCTACCTGCTCGCGGACAAAAAGGAGGATGGACATGGCAACGCCGGCTCCAGACGCGGCAATCAGCCCCACGGTCAGGGCAATAGTGACGACCGCAAGCACCACTGCAAAATCAAGAACTGTTCCCCGTGACTCCAGGAATCGCAGGGGTTCCGTGTCGATCATGTGCAGGCCGATAACAATGAGGATACCAGCCAGGGTCGCAATGGGGATCCAGGCAATGACACTATTCAGGGCTAGCGCCGCCACCAGCACCAGCACCCCTTCCATGACCCCGGAAATACGGGTCTGGGCGCCACTGGTCAGATTCACCATGGACGCGCCCATAGTACCGGAACCAGGCAAGCCGCCGATCATGGACGAGCTGATATTGGCAAGTCCTTGGGCGCACAGTTCGCGATTGGGCTCATGACGGGTTCGCGTCTTTTGATCGATGACAACGCAGGTTTTCAAGGTATCAATGGAGAGCAAGGCGGCCAGGGTCAGCGCACTGCCGAGCAGGGCCCCGACCTGGGCAAGCTTCAACTCACCCAGGTCATGCCAGCGAGTGACAAGCGTACTGAAATACCCTCCTTCCGCCGCACCAAGGGCGCCCAGCACTAGCTTGTTATCAGTAAGGGTCATCATCGACGGATCGGCAGAGGCCAGTCCGAAATAGGTTAACAACCCGGCACAGATGCCAAGGATCGTGCCGGGAACCGCCTTGGTAACTTTCGGTCCCAGCAGGGCGACGATCACGGTTGCCGAGCCCACCCCGATACTGCGCAGATCCCATAACCCTGGATCCACAATAACCTGCCACCATGCCGTATCAGTGGCCGCGCCCAGAAAATTCTTGATCTGACTGGTGATAATGATAATACCAACGCCGCTTAAATAGCCGCTGACCACGGTATAAGGGATGTATTTAATCATGCGGCCAATCCCCAGAAAACCAAGCAGGATCTGTACCAGACCGGTTAAGACCCCCAGCACGGTCAGCAGCAGGACAATGCTTACTGGGGCAACACCTTGTTTAACGAGCTCAATGGCAAAGGCTGACAACACCGCTGCGGCTGGGGCGCAAGGCGCGCTGATCAGACGGTCGGTGCCGCCAAAAACAGGGGCAATCAGGCCGAGGGCGGCCGCGCCCAGAATCCCTGCCAGGGCGCCAAATGCCGCATAATGCGGACTGATCGCCGAATAGACAGTGACCCCAAAGGCCACCGCCGCCGGCAGGGCCACCAGCATGGATGCCAGACCGCCCCATAGATCTCCGGGGGTGCGTAATTTATTCAAGAGTGCGGATGCCATGACAATCTCCCTTTATGGATACCTTCTGATGGTCTGGTTCTGCTTGATGAGATGGATGTGTCCCGTCACAAGTAAGAACCAGAAAGATGGCTTATTCTGCCCCGTCCTGCCGGCGCAGGATTCCATTTTGTGTCCCGCAGGTCAAGAGCGGTTCGGTGGTCAAGAAAATTCTGTTTCCAGGATTAGCGCGGCTTATCTGTTCCCCTTTCTCGGTGCGCATGGCCATGACCTGAAGCGGTACCACCTCAATGCCGGGCAACATATACTCGATCACATCCCCCGTCTTGAGAACGTTCCGGGCCTCAACCAGTGGATGCTCGCCCTCAACTCTAATCACTGCCACCGGCAGCACCGTTTGCTCTTCACGGGAGGTATGATAGACCATCTCATCGCTGCCGGGACGCTGATCAATAAAGTTCTCGGTGGTGCCGCGGGTGCCGGTCTTGGCGATTTCATCCCTGAAGATTGTTGGCAGGACAATGGCCGCAGGATCTTGCCAGGCCTCAGCCGGGAGGGCGGCCAGAAAATCGAGGGCTGCCCGATAGATCCGCACCACGCCGCCCACATAAAAGATCGACTTCATCCGTCCTTCAATCTTCAGGGAGTTGGCGCCCGCCGCCACCAGCTCGGGTAGCCGCTCCAGAAGGCAGAGATCCTTGGAGTTGAAGATATAGGTGCCCCGCTCGTCTTCTTCCACCGGAAAATACTGGCCGGGCCGTTTCTCTTCCGTGAGTGCGTAGCTATAGCGGCAGGGATGGGCGCAATTGCCCTGATTGGCGTCGCGCCCGGTCATATAATTGGACAACATGCAGCGGCCGGAATAAGAGATACAAAGGGCGCCATGGACAAAGATCTCCAGCTCGCCTTGCACCTGCTTCCTGATCTCGGCGATCTCCACCAGCGATAGCTCCCGGGCAAGGTTCAGTCGGGAGGCTCCCTGGGAGAGCCAGAAGGCGGCCGCCGCGTAATTGGTCACATTGGCCTGGGTGGAAAGATGGATGGGAAGGTGCGGCACCATTGTGCGGGCCCGCATGAGGATGCCGGGATCGGCGATAATCAGCGCATCGACTGCGATCTGCTGCAAAAAGAGCAGATACTGATCAAGGTCAACCAGGTCCTGATTATGGGCCAGGATATTGATGGTCACATAGACCTTGACGCCCCGTTCATGGGCATAGCTGACGGCCTCGGTCATGGCCTCGGGGCTGAAATTTCCCGCCTTGGCCCGCAGGCTGAATTGCCGGCCGCCAAGATAGACGGCATCGGCGCCATAATGAATGGCGGTTACCAGTTTTTCAAAGGTTCCAGCCGGGGCCAACAGCTCCGGCATAACCGGAACGGCCCCATTGCCGCTTTCTTTTTTAGCCATGGTAAAGTATATTTCAGAGGTCAGAATGTCAGGGGATAGAGGATATTCTTTGATTACCGTAAGCAATGCAGGAATGCAAGGAGTTCGGTGAAGAAAAGACAGATTGGCATCGCCATGAGCGGCGGGGTAGATTCCACCGCCTGTGCCCTGCAACTCCAGCAACACCATGACGTTCATGGATTTTTCATGCGGCTGGCTGGTCCCGATCTGGCCGGACAGGAACAACGGGTTCGCGCCGTGGCCGATCAGTTAGGGATCAGTCTACAGGTGATCGACCTCAGCCGTGAATTTAGCGCAACCATCCTCCACTACTTCACGACGACCTATCAACACGGGCTGACTCCCAACCCCTGTATAATCTGCAACCATACGATAAAGTTTGGATCCTTCATGAATGCCATCCTGGCTCAAGGTATGGACGCCATGGCAACCGGCCATTATGCCCGGATTGAGAACATCGAGGGCGTTTATCATCTGTGCAAGGGCAGCGATACGGTCAAGGATCAATCCTATTTCCTGGCCCGATTGGATCAGCGCCAACTGAGTCATGTCCTTTTCCCTTTGGGTGAGAGTAAAAAGGCAGAGGTCTATCAGCTGGTTGAAGAGCAAGGGTTTACCGGATTTCGGGGCCAGGAGAGTCAGGATGTCTGTTTTCTCGGCTCAACCCCGATTGGGCAGTTCCTGAGCGAGCGCATTCCCCAGGCCGAACAGCCCGGCAGGATTGTCACTCGTACTGGGCAGGCGCTGGGTATACACCAGGGTCTCTTCCATTACACCATTGGCCAGCGCCGGGGGCTTGGCATTGCCGACAGCAGCCCCTGGTACGTCACCGCACTTGACCCACAAACTAATACCGTTATCGTCGGCAAAGAAGATGAGCTGTTCCGTAACAGCCTGTTGATCCACCAGCCCCATTGGCTCACCCATCAGGTTCCAGATGAAGGAGAGACATACCAGGTCAGAATCCGGTACCGGCACGAGGGTGCGGATGCCGGAATCAGCAAGATCGATGACAACTGTTGGGAAATCCAGTTTGACAGCCCGCAACGGGCCATTACCCCTGGCCAGTTTGCGGTAATCTACAAACATGACAGGGTCATCGGCTGCGGTGAAATCAAATGATACGCTCTTCAGTCAGGAGCTGAATACCAGGCAAAAATGAAAAAAATAGCAATAACTACACTTGGTTGTAAGGTTAACCAATATGAGTCTGCCGCCTTTCAGACCGGTTTTGAGGCGGCTGGCTGTGTCATGGTTCAGGCCAAAGAGGCGGCGGATATTATCGTCATCAACACCTGTGCCGTGACGGCCAAGGCCGGAACCCAGTCCCGTCAGGCGGTGCGGCAAATGATGCGCCGACATCCGGATGCCAAAATCGTGATCACCGGCTGTTACGTCCAGATGGCTGCCCAGGAACTGGTGCAGATGGTTGACAAGCCTGTCTGCATTGTGGGCAATGGCAACAAGGATCGTCTGGTGCAGGCTGCGCTCTGTGACACCCCCTGCGACCTGACCATGCTTATGGGTCGGATCTCCCAGAAAAAAGAGATCTGCCGGCTGACCGTGCGCCATTTTGGTAATCGGACCCGCGCCTGTCTCCGCGTCCAGGATGGCTGTCACAATTTCTGCACCTACTGCATCGTCCCCTATACCCGCGGCCCTAGCCGCAGCCTGCCCCTGGAGGAAGTCCTTGATCAGGCCGCCATATTTGCCGCAGAAGGACACAAGGAAATGGTGGTCACCGGCATCCATGTCGGGCAGTATGGCAAAGACCTGCTGGACGGAAGCGATTGTGTGGCCCTGATGCGCAGGCTCTGTCTTGCCTACCCGGATATCCGTTTTCGTCTGAGTTCCATCGAGCCTATGGAGATCAGCGACGAACTGCTCACTCTTATGGCTGAGCAGAAAAACTTCATGCCCCATCTCCATATTCCGCTGCAAAGTGGTGATGACACCATCCTCGCTCGCATGAATCGTGGTTACACCACCAAAGAATTCAGAGAAACTCTTGTATTATGCAGAAAAAGGCTGCCGGATGCCGCCATCGGCATTGATGTCCTGGTCGGCTTCCCAGGGGAGACCGACCAGCACTTTGCCAATACCTGTGCCCTGCTTCAGGAGCTTGACTGCACCTATCTCCATGTCTTCCCCTATTCCCAACGTCCGGGCACCCTTGCTGCCACCTTTGGCCAGCAGGTCCTGCAGGCGGTCAAGGAAGAACGGGTGGCCAGGCTCAGACAACTGGATGGAGAGAAGAAGGAACTGTTTTACCAGAGATATCTGGGCGTCACCCGGCCGGTGCTGGTTGAATACAAACGTGATCCCGATGGTAACCTCAAGGGCTTTACCGACAATTATATTCCGGTCAGTTTCCCTGGTCACCGTTCTCTCATGAACACCGTCACCGCGGTCACCCTCACGACCGCTCTTCCGCCGGGGCGATCCCTGGAGCGAGCGGCACTAGGCCATCCATGGCCGTCGACCGTTTCCACGACCCAGGTAAGTGGCAGAATTGCCGAGGACAACTAACTATGCAGGGTGAGATAATAGCCATTGGCAATGAACTGATATCAGGGCGGATCGTCAACACCACCAGCGGATTTGCGGCCCGGCACCTCTTTGCGGCAGGATATGAGATCTATGCCATGCATACCATCGGCGATTCCCCGGCCCTGATTGGCGAGGCCTTGAAACGTGCCATCAGCCGGGTTGATTTCGTCCTGGTTACGGGCGGACTGGGCACAACCGACGACGATATGACCACCGAGGCAGTAGCAGAGGCCCTCGATAGACCAACCATCCCCAATCTGGAACTTCTTTCCGAGATCCGCAATCATCTGGACGCCATCTCCGTCTGCCCCATGAACCCCCTGGAGAAACTGGCCTGGTTGCCACAAGGGGCCGAGGCCCTGACCGTTCAGTCCAAGATGTCCGGCTACCAACTGATCCATGACAACAAGCCGATCTTCTTTCTTCCTGGTGTACCATTCCAGATGCAGACCCTGCTCCTGGAACAGGTTCTTCCCCGACTTGCCATCTGGAGCCATGACCGGCACCTTGTAACCTGTCAGCGGCTCTACAAAATTTTTGGCATGACTGAGGCCGAGATCAACCAGCGGGTCGTCGAACTGGCTCTGGACCAAAACATCAAAATCGGCTATTACCCGGTCTTTCCGGAAGTGCATCTGGGCCTTACCGTGCGCACCCCAGGGCATACAGGCAACAATCCTGTTCCCCTCTTTGAGGCCGCATGCCAGGCTATAGAAAAGAACCTGGGTGATGCCATCTATGGCAGCGATGAAGACAGTATGGCCTCGGTTATCGGTGACCTGCTCTGCGGTGCAAACCTGCGCCTGGCGGTAGCCGAATCATGCACCGGAGGGATGATTGCTCATTTGTTGACTGGTGTTGCCGGTAGCTCCCGCTATTTTCTGGGGGGAGTCATTGCCTATGCCAACAGCATGAAAACGGCCTATCTCGATGTGAGCGAACACCTGCTGGCAACTCATGGTGCTGTCAGCAGGGAGGTGGCAGAGGCAATGGTTATTGGGTGCCGGGATCGAAGTCATGCCGACCTCGCTATTGCTGTGACCGGTATTGCCGGTCCTGATGGCGGGACGATAGTAAAACCGGTTGGTACCGTTTATATCAGCATGGCCACTAAAAAAAATATTCAGACCAAGCTTTATCATTTCACCGGCAACAGGCAGCAAATTCAGGAGATTGCTACCAAAACAGCTCTTGACCTTGTCAGGAAATATCTGCTACAACAGAACGGTAACTAAAAAATTCCATTTACTCTTATATCCTTTGTCCACTTCCAATAAAACAGACTCCAAGGAGAACCTTCATGGCGGCACCAGATATCGCAAAAAACAAAGCAGACAGCGTTGATAACGCCATCAGCCAGATTCAACGTCAATTTGGCAAGGGCTCTATCATGCGGCTTGGCAGCCATGAGACCGAACCTATTCCGGTGATTCCTACCGGAGTTCTGAGTTTGGATATTGCCCTTGGGGTTGGTGGTTTTCCCAAAGGAAGAATCTCGGAGATCTATGGTCCTGAATCTTCTGGTAAAACGACCCTGGCCCTTCATGTTGTCGCCGAGGCCCAGAAACGTGGGGGGAGCGCCGCATTCATTGATGCCGAGCACGCGCTTGACACCGCTTATGCTGGCCGCCTGGGAGTGGATATTGACAACCTACTGGTGTCCCAGCCAGATTTCGGGGAGCAGGCCCTGGAAATTGCCGAGATTCTGATCCGGTCCGGCGGCATTGACGTGATTGTCATTGACTCAGTGGCTGCCTTGGTACCTAAGGCTGAGATTGACGGGAATGTTGGCGATTCTCATATGGGGCTGCAGGCGCGGCTTATGTCCCAGGCCATGCGCAAATTTACTGCAGTGCTTAATCGCAGCAATACTATTCTTATCTTTATCAATCAGATCAGGATGAAAATCGGCGTCATGTTTGGCAACCCGGAGACCACCACCGGTGGTAACGCCCTGAAATTTTACTCTTCCTTGCGTCTTGATATTCGGAAAATCGCCACCATTAAAGAAGGGACGGATAACGTCATCGGCAATCGCACCAAGGTGAAAGTGGTGAAGAATAAGGTTGCTCCACCGTTTAAGACCGCGGAATTTGATATTATCTATGGCGAAGGGATCTCCAAAACCGGTGATCTTCTCGATCTGGCAGTTGAGGAAGAAATTGTCAATAAAAGTGGTTCATGGTATTCTTATCAAGATGAACGGATTGGTCAGGGTCGGGAAAATGCCAAAAAATTCCTTGCCGATCACCCAGAGATATTTGCCGATATCGATAAGAAGGTCCGAATGGGGTATGGCTTACCCACTGAAATTATCCAGAAGCCAGAAGGACAGGAACCGAAGTAATAACCTGTTCACGTGAGAGTTAGAGGGAGGATTTGCGGTTGAAGTCGATTCCTGTAGCCAGCTTTTGCAGCCGCAGAATTACAGGATCAGGCGTTGGTTGTATTGAGATTGTCGAAATATATAAAGCCCTTTGATATACGATCAGGGTGAACGGGCTAATGTGGATTATTAACATCTGTCTCCATTAACAAATAATTCGGGGGAGTATGGAATGAGTAGCTTAAAATGGTCTCATCTGAAACTGTCAGCCAAATTCGGAGTAATCTTTGGTATTACCTTTATTTCCTTTATTTTGGTGCTCAGTCTGTATCAATGGACAGTCAGCAACACCAGTGGATCTTTTAAACAACTCATAAATACAGATATTGCCATCACTGAACACGCATTATTGGCAAACGTCGACTTATTGCTGGCTAGGCGACATGAAAAAAATTTTCTTATGGAAAAAGACATCGCCTATCAGCCTCTGTTAGATGCAGCGATCAAGCGATTAAAAGATCATGCCGCCGAAATCTCCAAGCTGGCAGGAGACAGTAACAAAGAAACGACAGCGCTGGCCTCCTCAATCCTTGAGCAGGCAGCACTCTATGAAAAGACCTTCCAGAATGTGGTTACGGCAGAAAAATTTAACGGCCTTGATAGCAATTCCGGACTGCAAGGCGAATTCAAGGCCATTGCCCTGCGTGTTGCCGAAAATCTGAAAAAGCATCAGTTGGGCGAGTCCTACTTGGCCCTGCTCCAGATTCGGCGTTTTGAAAAAGAATTTGTGCGGACAAAATCGTCAGATCACAAAGATAAAATGGCTAATGCCATTAAAAAATATGAAGCAACCCTGAACATCCTTGAAGATCAGGGGGAAGTTTACAACGAGCAGCTTGCCATCCTTGCTACCTACAAAAATGCCATCCAAAAATATATCACCACTCCTGATGAAAATAATTTGGAGGCAATGCAGAAACAGGCGGGGGCGGTTGAATCGGGCCTTAGTCAGCTCTATGTGCCAAACATCCACGCCAAGCTGTTAACCTTGCGACTGACTGAAAAAAACTACATGCTTACCAGGTTGGATAAATATGCCGATGCCACCAAAGATCTTGTTGCCAGTATGCAAACGTCTTTTTTCGACGCTTCTATCGATCCCAAATACTCTGACGTCATAAGCAAAGACCTGGAGGCTTACGATAAGACTTTTGCCAAGATGGTGGATACTGACCACCAAATTAAGAAAGCCTTGGAAGTTATGGGCGAGGCATCCAAAAAGGTTGAACCTTTAGTTAAAGATATCGTCAAACGGGCGTCTGAACACAAAGAGAGCCAACTTGAAAACACCATGCAAGTGGCTAAAAAAATGGGGATACTGGCTATCTCTATTGGTTTGATCGTGGTTTTTAGCAGCTGGCTGCTTTCCTTTTTTACTGTCCGTTCCATTGTCAATTCCTTAAACAAAGGGGTTCATTTTGCCGAGACCATGGCCAAGGGTGATCTCACCACCACGCTTGTGATTGACCGCGAGGATGAAATCGGGATATTGACCCAATCTCTGAATACCATGGCCGTTGAAATCCGGTCTATGTTTCAGCAACTGGCTGATGATATCATTCACCTCTCTTCATCCTCAGCCGAGCTTACTACTATTGCTGGTGAGATGTCGCACGGGGCTGATCTCTCTTCCCAGAAGGCAGTCAGCGTAGCGGCAGCGGCCGAAGAGATGAGCTCCAACATGGCCTCTGTGACCATGGCCAGTGAAGCGGCCACTGAAAATGTCAACATGATGGCCGCCGCTGTTGAAGAAATGAATGTTACGGCCCAGGGGATCTCTGAGAACACCGAAAAAGGTCAAGGTATCGCCCATAATGCATCCAAACGTGCCGCCAAGGCGTCTGAAAAAATAGATCAATTGGGACGTGACACCTTGGAAATCAGCAAGGTCACCGAGGTTATTAATGAAATTTCGGAACAAACAAACCTGCTGGCCTTGAACGCCACCATTGAAGCGGCCAGGGCAGGAGAAGCCGGGAAGGGGTTTGCGGTGGTAGCCAATGAGATTAAGGAACTGGCCAAACAGACATCGGCCGCGACCAACGAGATTAAGCAGCGCATTGAAACAATTCAGAAATCAACCAAAGAAACAGTCCTGGAGATCAAAGAAGTTGCTACTGTTATCGGTGAAGTAGATGTCATTGTTACCTCTATTGCCTCTGCCATGGACGAACAGAAGGCAACCACTCAGGAAGTTGCCGGCAATATCTCTCAGGCCTCAGTGGGTATGGCCGAGGTCAATGAAAACGTCTCCCAGAGCTCGGCTGTGGCTGGTGAAACGGCACGGGATATCGCTGAGGTCAGCCGCATAGCTGAAGAAATCTCCGCTAATGGTAACAGAGTTAACAGTAGTGCCGAGGATCTGGCTAACCTAGCGGTGAATTTGAAAGAGTTGGTGGGACGGTATAAAATTTAGGTGCCGTTGCGAAGCAAGGTCTTTTTCTTGCCTGCTTAGCTTATGGCACCTTATGCTGTTTCTTTGAGAGGCGTCTGGCCGATATCACAATGACGCAAGGTTTATTAAGAAATTAGAGATCATTTTACCTAATGACAGGACAAATGATCTAACAGAAACAAAAACCTTAAGGAGTTCGCTATCATGAAAAAACTGCTAACAACCTTGAGAAGTCACCTTTTAGTGCTCTTTGCAACAATTGTTGTCTTGACCGGGATGGTGCTCTCTGCCAATGCGAGCGATTTTGGCGACCTGAAAACAAAGATGAGCGCGGCAAGAGAGTCATTAGTCAACATGATGCTTCATGCTGACAAGCGTGGTCCTGACGAACAAAAACTGGTAAAAGATACGGCGGATGCAGTTAGTGAGTACCTCGGAAAGATAAAGGCACCAGCCGGCAAGGAAGCACAGTTCAAAGAACTGGTTGCAACCTGGAGCGCCTTTAAGGAAACTCGCGAGAAGGAGCTGGTGCCGGCCATCCTGAAGGGTGACGATGCAGAAGCCAAGAAGATCGCTGGTGGTATTCAAAAAGAGAGAATTACGAAATGCCAGACACTTGCAGACGAGCTTGATATATAGGCTTCTTATTTCATTTCTGAAAAAATAATACAGTTGATAGCTGCTCAGGTGATAATTTGCAAGACCTGAGAGTCAGGATTCATCAGCCTGACCAAAAGTTTTTTTAGGGGCTATGGAAATTATTTCCCTAGCCTCTAATTTTTTCTATGATTCTGGTGGTGGAGGTCTCTGTCG
>CAITDH010000150.1 GCA_903891045.1 uncultured Desulfobulbaceae bacterium
AAAAATAGAATATTTGATATTGAATGGTGATTCATTCATTTTATCCATTACAAGGGAATTGTCAATGGTTGGATGTCGTTTACTGTTCAATTATGAAAAAAGAGAGCTTTAATGGCTTTTGTC
The DNA here is from genome assembly GCA_903891045.1 of uncultured Desulfobulbaceae bacterium. GTDB lineage: Bacteria > Desulfobacterota > Desulfobulbia > Desulfobulbales > Desulfocapsaceae > UBA2270. The sequence continues at coordinate 124 of CAITDH010000150.1, forward strand.
GATTGGTAAAAATGCCTCTATACAATTCTCAGCTAAATTTGCTGAAGATGTCCAGCAGAACAGGGTCTCTAGTAAGGGTCGATTCGTCGTTACAATCAGCCGCAATTACCATAGAGACGCCTCCTATAACAATAGTTTCTGAAAATTGTATAACGGCTTGTTAGTAACAAGACATTGAATCAGCTGAGGACAGAAGTTGATTTTATGCCGCAGGAAATTAAATATCACAGGAGTGAGTGAATGAAAGTATTGGTTGTGGGTTCTGGTGGTCGTGAACATGCGTTGGTCTGGAAGATCTCTCAAAGTGCCAGAGTCAAAAAGATTTATTGTGCCCCTGGCAATGCTGGGATAAAGCGTATGGCCGAGTGTGTGGATCTTGCGGTCACAGATATTGACGCCCTTCTTCAGTTCGCCAAACAGGAGAGGATTGATCTGACTATCGTCGGTCCTGAATCGTCTCTTGCCGCTGGTATCGTTGACCGTTTTGAGGAAGAGGGGCTGCGCATTTTTGGTCCGCAGAAAAATAGTGCCATCCTTGAAGGAAGCAAGGTCTTTGCCAAGGAATTCATGGAAAAATATGCTATTCCCACCGCTTCATTCAAGGTCTTTACTGATCTTAAAAAAGCTCGAAAATATATTGATCAGATTGGTGCGCCCCTTGTCGTCAAGGCTGATGGCCTTGCTGCTGGCAAGGGTGTTATTGTTGCCGGCACCATCAAGGAGGCCAAAGAGGCAGTTGATCTGATCATGAAGGATAAGGCCTTTGGAGATGCCGGGAACAAGGTGATTGTTGAGGCCTGTCTGCAAGGGGAAGAGGCATCCTTTATCGCCTTTACCGATGGCAAGACCGTGCTGCCTTTGCCTACATCCCAGGATCACAAGGCTATTTATGATGGTGACAAGGGGCCGAATACCGGCGGAATGGGCGCCTATTCGCCTGCCCCGGTTGTAACTGAGGCCATTGCTGATTTCGTTATGAATAAAGTGATGCTGCCCACCATTCAGGGCATGGCCGCCGAGGGCCGTCCTTTCAAGGGGATGCTTTATGCCGGTTTGATGATTGAGGGGGGCAAGGTTAACGTTCTGGAGTTTAACTGTCGTTTTGGTGATCCCGAGGCCCAGCCATTGTTGATGCGGCTGAAAAGTGACGTGGTCGATATCTTTGAGGCGGTGATTGATGGCTGTCTGGATACCGTTGAGATGAAGATTGACCCTCGGCCAACCGTGTGTGTGGTGATGTCCTCCGGTGGATACCCCGGAAGCTATAAGACGGGCAAGGTTATCAATGGACTTGCTGCGGCGGCCAAGGAGACCGGAGTCCAAATCTTCCATGCCGGAACTGCTGTCAAGAATGATCGGACTGTCACGGCTGGTGGCCGGGTTCTGGGAGTGACCGCTGTGGGCAAGACCCTTGAGAAGGCGATTGAACAGGCCTATAAGGCTGTTGGTTGTATCCAGTGGACGGGAAGCTATTGTCGACGCGATATTGGGGCAAAGGCCTTGAGTCGCCCTGTGAAACAAGCGGGTGCGGCCCTGGTGGGTATTGTCATGGGTAGTGATTCGGATCTGCCGGTTATGCAGGCGGCGGCAGATTTTCTCAAACAAATGAAGATTCCTTACGAGATGACGGTGGCGTCAGCCCATAGAACTCCGGAACGGGCGGCCCGCTGGGCCAGTACCGCCCAGGAGCGGGGCCTGAAAATTATTATCGCCGGTGCCGGAATGGCGGCCCATCTGGCGGGAGTCCTGGCTGCTCATACCGAATTGCCGGTCATCGGGGTTCCTCTTGACGCTTCGCCTTTGCATGGGATGGACGCCTTGCTTTCGACGGTGCAGATGCCGCCGGGAATACCGGTTGCTACCATGGGGATCGGCAAGTCCGGGGCCAAAAATGGCGCCGTTCTTGCCGCCCGTATCCTTGCCCTGGAAGACAAGGGAATTGCCGCTAGGTTGCAGGCGTTCAGCCTGGAGATGGTGAGAGAGGTTGAGGAAAAGGCCAGAAAGATTGAAGGGTGAGGGGCTCAGGTGTGACCTGAGCCATGGCCCGTCAGATGAGGATTACAGGCGGGCTGTTTCTGTCCTTGCGCAGGGGGGGATCGTTGCCTTTCCCACCGAGACCTTTTATGGTCTGGCCGTTGATCCGTTTAATGAAAAGGCCCTGACTGACCTATTTAGGTTGAAAGGACGTCCCTTCCATAAACCCTTTCTGGTCCTTATCCAGGATGAAATCCAGTTGCCCAGCCTGGCAAGTTCGATTCCTTCTGCCTATAGACCGCTCATGCAGGCCTTCTGGCCTGGCCCTCTGACCCTGGTGTTTCCGGCTTCCCCCAAGCTTTCGCCAATATTGACCGGTGATGGCGATGGTATTGGGGTGCGAATCTCGCCGCATCCGGTCGCCAGGGACTTTGGTCAGATATGGGGTGGGCCGATGACTGCGACCAGCGCCAATCTTTCAGGGATGCCTGCGGCCCGCACTGCCGATGAGGTTCGGCAGTCTTTGGGGGATGGGGTTACCTGTATCCTTGATGGCGGTCAGACGCACGGGGGCAGGAGTTCAACAGTCGTTGGGTTTTGTCAGGGGAAATTTCAGTTAATCAGGGCTGGGGCTATTGATTTCTCTTCCCTGATTGAGGTAGGTAAGGCTGAGGACAGAAAAAACTATTGATTGATCGCAGGAGAAACAGGGTATGAATGATTTGTGTTGGAACAAAGAGTTTGCCATGGGACAGGTGGATAACGATGAGGAATTGCTGCAGGAATTGATTGCAATTTTTAAGGACTCCTCGGCATCGGATATGGCTATTCTTACGCAAGCGGTGGAAAAAGGTGATCCGGCTGAGGCCAGGGGTGCTTCTCATTCCATAAAAGGCGCGGCAGCAAGTCTTGGTCTGGAGGCGATCAGGGATGTGGCCATGGTGATCGAGAAAGACTGCCGGGAGGGATCTCTGGCCGTTGCCAGGGAAAAGCTCTCGCAGCTTGAAGCCTTATTGGCATTGATGCGGGAGCTTTAAGTGCCGTTATGAAATAAGCAGTGTTTTTTTGCATATTTTATTACGGCATAAGGCAGATAACAGACAACTGACCGTTATGGAACAACTTGCTTAATAACTATTTATTGCCTGGTCAATTGCCGGTATTTAATGCGGTGCGGCTGGTCAGCCGCCGCCCCCAGTTGCGCCTTGCGATCTTTTTCGTAATCTGAGTAATTCCCCTCAAACCAGACCACCTGCGAATCGCCCTCAAAGGCGAGGATGTGGGTGGCGATCCGGTCGAGAAACCAGCGGTCATGACTGATGACCACTGCACAGCCGCCGAAATTGATCAGCGCCTCTTCGAGGGCCCGCATGGTGTTGACATCCAGATCGTTGGTCGGCTCATCAAGGAGCAGGACGTTGCCTCCTTCCTTGAGCATCCTGGCCAGATGGACCCGGTTGCGCTGGCCGCCGGAGAGTAGTCCCACTTTTTTTTGCTGGGCTGATCCGGAAAAGTTGAATTTGCCCACATAGGCCCGGGAGTTGATCTCCCGGGTACCAACCCAGATGGTTTCCTGACCCTCGGAGATTGCCTCCCAGATCGTCTGTTCCGGATCAAGGGTGTCACGGTTCTGGTCAACATAGGCAAGCTTGACCGTCTCACCGAGACGAATGGTGCCCGCATCCGGTGTATCCTGGCCGGTGATCATCTTGAAGAGGGTGGACTTGCCGGCGCCGTTGGGGCCAATGATCCCGACGATACCACCAGCCGGCAGTTTGAAATTCAGATCTTCAACGAGCAGTTTGTCGCCCAAGGCTTTCCGCACATGGTCTGCTTCAATCACCACCTTGCCCAGACGGGGACCAGGCGGAATAAAGATTTGCAGTTCCTGAGCCAGTTTGTCGGTCTCTTGACCCAGCAGTTGCTCATAGGCATTGATCCTGGCCTTGGATTTTGCATGTCTCCCCTTTGCTGACATCCTGATCCATTCCAGTTCCCGTTGCAGGGTCTTGCGCCGGTCGCTTTCAGATTTTTCTTCCGTTGCCAGCCGTTTTTCCTTCTGTTCCAGCCAGGAGGAATAGTTTCCCTTCCAGGGAATGCCAACGCCACGATCAAGTTCCAGTATCCAGCCGGCCACATTGTCGAGGAAGTAGCGGTCATGGGTTACGGCAATGATGGTTCCGGCATATTGCTGCAGGTGGTGCTCCAGCCAGGAGACTGATTCGGCGTCCAGATGGTTGGTGGGCTCGTCAAGCAGGAGGATATCCGGTTGTTTCAGGAGGATGCGGCAGAGGGCCACCCGTCGTTTTTCTCCGCCGGAGAGGATGCCGCACAGAGATTCCGGCGCCGGGCAGCGCAGGGCGTCCATGGCCATTTCCAGTTTGCTGTCCAGATCCCAGGCGTTCAGGTGGTCCAGTTTGTCCTGAACCTCGCCCTGCCGGTCAATGAGCGCCTGCATCTCGTCATCACTCATGGGCTCGGCAAATTTTTCATTGATGACGTTAAATTCATGCAGCAGGTCAACGGTGGACTGGACGCCCTCTTCGACAATCTGTCTGACCGTTTTATCCGGATCAAGTTGGGGCTCTTGATCGAGATAGTCGATGGTGAGCCCCGGCGAGAGAATCGTCTCGCCGTTAAACTCGGTGTCAATGCCCGCCAGGATGCGCAGCAGGGTGGACTTACCAGAGCCGTTTAATCCCAGGACTCCGATCTTGGCGCCATAAAAATAGGAAAGAGAGATGTCCTTAAGAATAGGTTTGCTGTCGTAATATTTGCTCACCTTGATCATCGAATAGATAATCTTTTTGTCGTCTGTGCTCATGAGGATACCTGGAAGAAAATAGAAGTAAAATAAGGAAATTGCAGCCCTGTAAAGCACGGGTAGAATACCCCGAAATAAAAAAAAAAGGAAGAGGCATACTCTCCAGTACGCCTCTTCCTTTCTTGAATGGGATTACAGATGAAGTGAAAAGTTTTTTTGTTTTTTTACTCTACTATGGTGCAGTTACTGTCTTTACAGGTGACATCGCCAACCAGGGAAAAGGCGTTATATCCATTTTTGTTCAGCTCTTTAGCTGCCATGTCAGCCCGTGCCCCTGTAGTACAGTGGGCATAGATTTTTTTGTTCTTGGGTAATTCTCCCTTACGGCTTCCCACCTGGTCGAGGGGGATGGAAATGGCATTTTTGTACTTTCCGGCCGCGCTTTCATCCTTGGTGCGAACATCAAGAATCACCGCATCGTTTGCAGTGCCATTGGCAACATTCAGAAAATCAGCAACAGAGACCTCGCCTTTTTCTAATTGTCGTTTCCAGTCGATGGTGGTGATTACAGGGCCGGTTGTGGTCTCACCGCCGGTCTTGATCCAGCCGTCGATGTTGCCTGAAACCAGAGAGACCTTTTTAAGTCCTGCCGTGCGCAGATCTTTCAGAGCGTTTAAGGTTTCATCGGTGTTGTCACTGTACAGGACAATATGGGCTTTTTTCGGAAGGCTTTCTACTTTATCTTTGAGGGTGGCATAAGGGATGGTTACTGATCTGTGGATGCGTCCAGCCGCTGATTTTTCAGCGGAACGCAGATCAACAAGGACGATGTTGCCTTTGCTGACAAACTCCTTGGAGGCATAGGTGGAGTTGCCGGCCTTTATCCAGGCTGGTTCTCCTTCCAGATAGACGCGTACATTTTTGTAGCCCATTTTTTTCGCCTGACCGGCGGAATCAGTGGACATGCCTCATGTAGGACCTCCGCAGTAAAAGACCAGAAGCTCATCTTTATTGTCAGGGAGTTTGTTGGCCTGGTCTTTGAACTCATCAACAGGAATATTGATAGCACCAGGTAGATTTGAAGGGGCAAACCGCTTGGCTGGACGAGAATCAACCAGGGTGAACTTTTCTCCCTTATCCTGCATGCTCTTCAAATCAGCGGTTTTAACCTCGGTGACCCCTTCCGGCAGTTTGGCGAGTTTAGGTTTGATGTCGGTGGCCCATGGTTCACCGCCACGCATCTCGTAGTTAATGATGGAGGCATGACCGGCCACAGCGTGTTCTATGCCCTGAGTCTTGTCGTCAAATTTTACCAGGATAGTCTTGGCTTCTGCACCTTTTCCTACCTCGATTGAAATGATTTTTGCTTTATTGGAAACATCCAGAACGCTACCCATATAGACAGGAGCTTCGGCACGATCCATCATCCTTGATGCGCCGCTGGTTCCATGCTGGGGAATAATTTTAGCAGAAGTGGTGCCTGTCTGGCTACATCCTGTTGTTAAAAAGGATGCCATGATCAGAAAAGGAATAACTTTGTTCAACGTTTTTTTCATTCAGCCCTCCAAGGTGTTTACGGAACGAGTTGTATCCGCCGCAGTTCATTCAGCTAAAGATGATTGAAACTGGGGAAGAACGGTTAATAGTAAAATTGTTTTCGCATTTTTTATGCCATAAAGATATTTTTCTGAGGAAGCT
>CAITDH010000151.1 GCA_903891045.1 uncultured Desulfobulbaceae bacterium
AGGTTCGTTCAGAAAAAACCGCACTAACATGAATTGTTCCTCCTCTTGCCATTTTTTTTGATTGTTCGATGAATTCCACATTGTTCGCAAGATCGTCTTCTTGGATCCTTCCGCAGAGATGGCGCTGTATAAATCTGTTCAGGCAAATCTGTCTGTCCAGCTCACGGCCTCAAGATAAAAAATGGCCATCCGTCCCTCGGTAATTCCTGCTTTCTGTTTCAGGACGTCCAGTCGTTCCCACTGACCTGTTTCGTATAATTCGATCATTTCTAGATAGATGAACAGTTCCCCGTCTCTTTTGACTAATGCCTCCTGGAGTTTTTTATTGAGGTTCAGGCGTTGGGTGAGCTCTGCCATCGGGTTGTTGAGTATGGCATCAATCAGGGAAAAAAGGCCCAGCATGAACAACTCTTCCTTGTTCCTCCGGAGTTCAGTCGCGATCTGTTCCAGAAACCGGGCGCGGATGACCGAGGTTCGCAAAAGTTCATTAGGTTTATCCCGGCAGAGTTTACTGGTGGCGATGATGGTGACAAAGGCCCTGATTTCGTTCATGCCGAGATAGGCAATGCCTTGCCTTATTGATGAAAGAGGGGTGATTCGGGCGAAATGGGCGGAGTTAATATACTTCAGCAGTTTGTAACTCAAGGAGACATCGTGGGAAATAATTTGTTCAAGATCGGTTGTCGTGCAATCTTCCTGAAAAACCCTGATCAAAAGCTGTAGGATATGATGTTTTACGGGCGAGATATCTTTTTGCTTCATCATTTCGGGACGAGCAAAAAAATGACCCTGAAAATAATGGAATCCCAACTCCTTGGCTTGACTAAACTCCTCGTTTGTTTCAACTTTTTCAGCCAGAAAGGAACAGGGATGAAGGCTGAACCGGTTGAGAATATCCTTGATCTCAGCGAGGGAAGTTATCCTGAAGTCAATCTTGATAATGGTGGCATATTCCAGGAAGCACTCTGTTTGACAAGTGCAGGTAAAATCATCAAGGGCGATGTCATAACCCTTGTCGCGAAGTTCCCGGCAGGCCTCAAGCACTTCAGCGCCAGGAAAGACATCTTCCAGGATCTCTACCACGAAAGTGCCTGGATGAAACATATGGGCTGCTCCTTGGAGCAGTAACTCCTTGGTGAAATTGACAAAGGCCTTGCGACCTCCGGTTATTTCCTCAATGCCCACGGTGAAAAATGTCGATGAGAGCAGTTTTGAGGTGGCAACATCGCCATCAATTTGCGGAAAGATATTGGCCTCATCGGCCCGAAAGAGTAACTCATACCCATAAATATGGCGATTGCGGTCAAAGATGGGTTGTCTTGCCAGAAATGTATCCATTGTCGATCCTTGCGATAATCATATTTCAGGTGCAGGGCTGTTTTTCCTGACAGATGTCTGCCAGGACCTTTTGATCGAAAAGATACTCTTTGCTGCAAAAATGACAGGTCAGTTGCACCGGAAAAGGGCCATTGTCGCGCATCTCTTCGAGGTCAGCCAAGGGCAGATGGAGCAAGAGAAGACGCATTCGCTCGGCATCACAGCGACAACGAAAATGGACAGGATGTTCTCCCAGGATGTCAGGTGGAAAAGCAGAAAATTGCTCATTGAGCCATGAATCGACCTTCCGGCCTTCCGCAAGTGCCTTGCCCAGAGAAGGCAAGGTTTGCGTCTTCTGGGCAAGGCCGGCAAATATTTTGTCGCCGGCCCCAGGCATGGCCTGTAATAAAAGGCCGCCAGCCCCGGTTACCCGGCCATGGATATCAAAAACAAGACTGAGATGAATTGCGGTCGGGATCTGTTCAGAGAGAAGATAATAGCGGACCACCTCGGAGGCAATATTGCCGGCCTGCAAGGCCACACTGCCGCTGAAAGGTTGTCTGCCTTCTTCCAGATAGCGGGTGATGGTGAGAAAACCGTCTCCCCAAAAGGGGTTGAGGTCGTCTCTTTCGTCAAAGGATCGCAGAGGGTCTGTCCGGGGGATGGGAACTTGCTTGAGATAACCACGCACCTCGCCATTGGCAGTGGCCTCGGCGACAAGGCCCTTGATCGGTCCCGAGCAGTTAATTCTTAAGCCTATCTCGTCGCGACCTTTCAGCGATGAGGCCATGAGTGCTGTTACTTGCAAGGCCTGACCAAGAATCAGCGTTTCCAGGGGGCCAAGATCATGAAGGGCTCGCATCTCCTGAACCAGTATGGTGCCATCAAGGATCACCCCTCGCACCGACTTCTCCGCCAGGAGAAAGGTAAGTGCACGACTGGGTTCAGTGATTACTGCCATATTTCCAACCGCTAATCCCTGGCCCTGCTTTTTGCTTGTCTCGCACAGGTCTGTTCGGTTGGCGATATTGCTAAAGTCACCTTATTTTTTCAGACAACAGGTGTAGGGATTTACCGTCATGATCGGGCAGGGAGCGGCCTTGACCACCTTGTCGGCGATACTGCCGAACATGATCTTTTCCAGGCCCTTATAGCCATGGGTTCCCATGACGATCAGATTGCCCTGCCCGTTTATGGCATAGTCAATGATCTGTTCCGCGACATCACCCATCAGGACTTTGGAGTTCAGGGCCGTTACTCCCAAGGCCTTAAAGGCTTCTTCGTTGTCCTGACAAAATTTATCCATCCTTTCTTCGGCGCTGGTAAATAATTCCTGCATCAGATCCGGGGCATTGATCTGAGGGACAAAAAATCCAGAGTAATCCGCAAAACTCTGGACGACAAAAATCAGACTTAGAGAGGCCTTGAAGGTTCCGGCAACATAAGCTGCTGATTCGGCTATCAACGGGGCATTTTCAGAGAAATCAATGGGCGTAATCACTCGTTTAATATCAGTAATTCTTTTCATGGCTCTCCTTTGACGTGGTAAATAATTGGGGGCGTTGAACAGGTGAACATAGCTCTCTTTAATAAAATCTTCTCACAGCTTGTCTCTTGAGGCAAGGACTAAATTATGTTCCCGGATTAGTCTCCTGTTGTTTTCAGTTTATTCTCTTCAGGAGGAGTGTTCGTGTCGCTCTCTTTTGGCGCTGACTCTTGTTGGTCGACTGGTTTTGGCAGTTCCGGCAAGGGCTGGTGTTTTATCTCTGTTGGCAGGAGTTTGGCCACGTCTGCGTTTTGCTGCAGATCGGTAAATGGGCCGACTATGGTACAGGGAATAACTTGGCTGCCAAATTCGCTTAACCCCTTGTTTTCATCCTGGACAAGTTGTGGGGCGAGAGAGACGTTCAGTGTAACATTGAGTTGTCTGCCGACAAGATCAACCTCGCCGCTACCCGCTATTTGCATCAGCTCTGAGGTTGTTGTTAAATCGTCATTATACAAGATTCCATCTTCAAGGATAGCTGTGCCGGTCAGACGGGTAAACTCTGTTGCCTCATCGTCTGTCATGGGTAGTGGCGTCTCCTGTCGGTGCAGAGCCCTTGCTGTTCGGATGAGCGTCAGGATCTTTAATGGCTCTATTGCCCCGTTTGAAAATTCAAACCGCATCGTTCCCTTGCTATGACTCAGGATTTCCTTCCAGGTCAGGCCGCTGGTGTTGATGTCAGCCTCGACGAGCGCTTTGCCGGTCATGTCCTGAAAGAGTGGTGCCAGCTGGACCTTGTTGATTTTTTGTTTGACCTGAATCTGGGGGACATCTCCTGTGACGTCCATTCTGGCCTCAAGTTTCATGTTGCCGTCATACAAATGGGCTGTTAACGGAGTTAGTTGGATAATTCCATCTTTTCCGGCAATCTTCAACTGTACCTCTGACAATGTCACCCCGCCCACCTGCAAGGAGTCGAGCTGCAGATCGAGTTGGAAAAGAAGGGGTTTGAGAAAGTCTACCGGAATAAGAGGAGCAGAGGTCCTTGTTTGTCCTTCGGTTGCTGGCAGCGCCCCCTTCTTTTTTTGGGCATAACGGTCAAGGTCCAGATGATTGATATGAATGGTTGCCTCATAGGCCGGGTTGCTTGCGTTTTGTCTCGTGATTGTTCCGGTCGCGGTTGTCTCATCCACCGTGACCGTAAGATCCGTAATTTCTGTTCTCTCCATATCGCCTTTGATAAGCATCCCTGCGCTCAAATGGGTCAGTGCGTCGGCATCCTGCAAGATCGGCAGGGTAGGTTTGAGTTGTTTCAGGAGATCTGCCGGCGAACATTCAGGGATCTTGAGGGCGCCATTGAAACGGGGAGAGGAGAAGTCTTCCAACGTGCCGCTGCCTTGCAGGGTGACATCTTCGTGGGTCAATGAAAAATCTTTTATGGTGATTTTTTGTGGTTGCAGTTGGATGTCACTGTTTGTTGCCAGGATGACCTTCAGGCCTCTTTTGGGCAAGGCCCTTCCCTTTATCGTCCCTTCTATCCGTAAATCTTCGAGGAGCAAGTGGGGGTCCCGCAAAAACAGGGTTGCGTTCCCTTGCATGGCAATGTCGCCTGAACGAATGATGGCTGGTTTGCTCGCGGCCTTATTGTCCAGAGTAAGGTTAAAGCCGGCTTCAAAGGGGAACTGTCTTCCTTCCTTGAGACGACCGGTTTTAATCTGCAAATCTTTGAGCAGAATGACCTTGTCTGTCTGTCGATTCTCATAGCGCACGTTGATATGGCTCAGTTGCAGTTTACCAAGATCAAGATCAATCGCATTCGGGAGTAGTTTTTTCAGCCAAGGCTGCCAGAGGTTACTGTTTATGGCTGTTGGTTCGCCAGGTGCTTCTTCGGTGGTTTCGGTAATGGTTTCTGTTGCTGTTTCCGCCGGCTCGGGCAGGTCTTGCCAATTGTTTACACCCTCTTTGCTGCGCAGAAGATTCAGGGCGACGCCATCCAGCATGATGTCTGTCATGTGCAGGCGTTTTTGGAGCAGAAGAGACCAGATCGACAGTTCTATCTTTACCTGCTCGCTTTCAATAAAGGTGTTTTTTGTGAAGGGCGCATTATTGGCAAGACGCACCTTGCCAAAGACGCAGCTCACATTGAGCCATGGGGAGATCTGCAGGTGGATATCACCAGAAAGAACCAGTTCTCTTCCTGTTTTTTCTCGAACCAGATCGGTGATGAGTGTCTTGTAATCATTGGGGTTGATCAGGTAGGGCAGGGCCAATATCAGCAGGAAAATGGACACGGCCAGACCAAACAGAACGCCCATAATCCACCGCAAACATGTAGTCATCTTGTTCCTTTGTTAAATGAGGAGCTGTTACGAAAGAACCGTTCCATCTTTGACTGTTGTCTCACTCTTATTTCACGACAGCTTGCTGCGGTGTTGTTCGGGGTTCATGGTGAATCATCTCGTGAAATTCCTGTTCCGTCAGGATGATCTTGCCAAGCTCTTTGGCTTTTTTTAATTTTGATTCCGCCTTTTCACCGGCGACCAGATGGGTCATGTTGTGGGTGACAGTGGTGGCGATCTGGCCGCCATGATCTTTGACCAGCTTTTTGGCCTCTGTCCGCGACAGGGTGGTCAAGGTGCCGGTGAAGAGGATCACCTGACCGCTGAGCGGCAGATCTGCCTGGGACCGTTGTCCTGCCTCCGGTGTTACGCCGGCCTGTTGCAGCCGGTCAAACATCACGCGCACATCGGGATCGCTGAAATAATCAATAATGCTTCCGGCTGCCTGCTCTCCGATCCCTTCAATCTCCAGCAATGTCGCAAGAGAGGCATGCATGAGCTGCCCCAGTGACTCGAAGGTCTGTTCCAGGAGAGCGGCCGTCACCTCACCTACAAAACGAATACCCAGAGCGCCAAGAAATCTCCCCAGTACCGGATGTCTTGCCGCCTCGATGGCGGCAATTACCTTGTCGGCGGACTTGTCGCCCCAACCCTCAAGGCTGGCCAGTTGTTCATGGGTCAAGACAAAGATGTCGGGAATGTCCCGCACCAGTTGCAGGTTAAAGAGCTGCTCCATGCTTTTTTTACCCAGTCCGTCAATGTCGAGACCTGCCTTGGAGCTGAAATGGATCAGGGAGCGCAGACGTTGGGCCGGGCAGTGGGGGTTGACGCAGCGGGTTACGGCCTCTCCTACCACCTTGAGCAGGGCATGGCCACAAACTGGACAATGTATGGGCATGGCAACGGGCTGTTCGCTGCCGTCACGTTTTTCGACAATGGCTTTTACCACCTCAGGGATAACATCGCCAGCTCTTTGTACCAGGACAGTATCACCTACGCGCAGGTCTTTTCGCTCAAATTCATCACGGTTATGGAGGGTGGCCCTGCTTACGGTAACGCCACCAACCTCCACTGGCTCAAGGATTGCCACCGGGGTCACCGCACCGGTGCGACCCACCTGGAAGGCAACGGAGATGAGCCTTGTTGTCGCCTGAATGGCTGGGAATTTACAGGCGATAGCCCAGCGTGGGGCCCTGGCCTTATTGCCGAGTCGTTGCTGGAGCTCAAAATCATCAACCTTGACCACCATGCCGTCAATCTCATAGTCCAGTTGATGACGCAGGGCGGCAAGCTCGTCAAAACGGGTAATGACATCAGTGATCGACGGGCAGATCCGGGCGAGCTCACTGACCGGCAGTCCCAGATTCCCCATCCAGACAAGGAGTTCCTGCTGACTGGAGCAGGGCGTCTGGGCGGGATCAGCAATGCCATAGGCCAGAAATTTCAGCGGTCGTCTGGCCGTAATGGCGGGGTCAAGCTGACGCAGAGAACCAGCGGCGGCGTTTCGCGGATTGGCAAAAAGGGGCTCTCCGCCTTGCAGCCGCTCATGATTGAGCAGGGTCAGGGCCTCGCGATCCATAAAGACCTCGCCCCGGACTTCCAGGCGCGGTGTTGCATGATCCTGGAGTTTATGAGGGATGGAGGAGATTGTCTTGAGCTGGGCTGTGATATCTTCACCCTTGCTGCCATCGCCACGGGTGCTGCCTTGAAGCAATTTGCCCTGCTCATAGATAAGTTCCACGGCCAGGCCGTCAATTTTGGGTTCTGCCATGTAGGACAGTGAGACAGGTGCGATATCCTGATTGAGAAAACGCAGCAGGCGATCTTCAAAGGCGTGCAAATCGTCGGTATTGAAGGCGTTTTCCAGGCTGAGCATGGGCAGACGATGCACCACCTGCGCAAATTTATCCAGAGGAATGGCCCCCAGATGCTGACTGGGGGAGTCGGGCGTGATTAGCTCGGGGTGTTGCTCCTCAAGACGCACAAGCTCATGGAAAAGCAGGTCGTACTCTCCGTCGGAGATGAGCGGATCATCGAGAACGTAATAGCGATGAGCGTGTTCCTGGAGAAGGAGGCGCAGCTCGCGGATTCTCTTTGCAACGTCCATTGCTGTTTATTTTGGGGTCTGGAGCAGGGTTCCGCCTTTGGCGATGTTTTCATGCACAACTTCATCGATAAAGATGAGGATAGACTCAGGTGGCTTGGCCGCCTCCCTGGCAATGACCTCAGTTACTCCTTTACAGATATTTTCTTTCTGCTTATTGCTTAACTTGCCGGCTACCCGGATGTTTACATAGGGCATTTTCTTCTCCTTTTTTTATGGTGAGAATCTTGTTGGATTCATAATAAATATCTTTCAATATACCTTGTTTTTCTTTTGGTACCAAGGATTCGTCCTTTATTTTTTGGTTGGACTCCGCCGTATTCTATTTGTGACAGAACAGATGAATCTCTTGAGGAAATTGCTCCTCGGTGATCCCAAGCTCACGGGCAAAAAGGGTGAGGTCATGAAAGCTGCAGTTGAAAACAACGGCCAGGGACGGCCGCGTGTCGGTCGAGTCAGGAGAGGGGGAGGGAGAGTTTGTGGGAAGTGTGACTTTTTTGAGTAAAATCAGGAAGGCTTCTGCCGTGGTACTGCGTAAGTTGTGATAGCTGATGTCCTGCCGTTCACAGAAGGCGACAAAACGGTGCCAGTTAGAAATAGCCCGCCATACCCCTCGATAGGCAGTAAGTTCCCGGTTTTCATAGCAAAGATCTCGCAGGATAATTTCTTGGTAGCGTTTGGCGGCAGCTTCTCGCAAAGAGTGCATTTCCTCTACACTTAATTGCAGTCGCGGGCCATTGAGATCTTCCGTAAGATAATAGAATGCTGAGTGGAGAGCAATCTCCGGGATCTCTCCTGAATGACGAACTACAAGCCATTCATCTTCCAGAAGTTCCTGACGTGAACGGGACATCTAATCTTTATCCACCAGACCAAAGGCGGCGCGGATCATCTCCACCTTAACTTCATTCTGCTCTTTACAGCTTTCATTCTTGAGGAAAGAGACGGGGTCATGGAGAAGCTTTGAGCTTATGGCTGAGGCCATTTTTTCAATCGCCTTTTGTTCATTGGTAGTAAGATGTTGCAGACGGCTCAGAGTTCGTTCCAGCTCGGCCTGGCAGATGTCATCCGCTTTTTTTCTGAGTGCGGTAATGGTGGGAACTACGGATAAGCCATCCATCCAATTCTGGAATTTCAAAGTCTCCTCATCAACAATGCGGCGGGCCTTGACGGCTTCTTTGTCTCGTGCTGACTTGTTGATTTCTACCACATTATGTAGATCGTCAATGTCGTAGAGATAGACATTGCTCAGATCATTCAATTCCGGATCCAGATCACGGGGAACGGCAATATCGATAAAAAAGATCGGCTCATTCCGGCGGGTGTGCATGATTGGTTTGACATCTTTTTTATGCAGGATAATGTTTGGCGCCCCGGTGGAGCTGATGACGATATCTGCCTGTTCAAGTTGAGAAAATAATTCATCGAGAGAAACGGCGGTCCCATTGAATCGTTTGGCCAGATCCATAGCCCGGGACAGAGTTCGATTTGCCACCACCACCTTGCTCACACCTTGGCCAACCAGATGTTCGGCGGCAAGCTCTGCCATTTCTCCTGCCCCGATCAGAAGGACATTTTTATTCTCGAGAGTGCCGAAGATCTTTTTGGCAAGTTCAACAGCAGCATAGCTGATAGAGACGGCGGAGGCGCCAATCTGGGTCTCACTGCGTACCCGCTTGGCTACGGTAAAAGATTTATGCAGCAATCTGTTCAGGACTGGCCCGGTACATTTAGCCTCTTCGGCATGGCGATAGGCCTCTTTCAGTTGCCCCAGGATCTGGGCCTCTCCCACAATCATGGAATCAAGGCTGGTAGAGACCATAAAAAGGTGATGCACGGCCTCATTGTTGCGGTAGATATAGAGATAGTCCTGACGTTGTTCCGGCGCCACCGAAGTACCAAAAAGAAGTTTGGCTATATCCTCTTCCACTTGGGCGTTGGTCTGAGCAACAACGACTATTTCCACGCGGTTGCAGGTGGACAGCAGATAACATTCTTTGCAGCCGGCAATGCTGCGAAGGGCATGTAAAGGTTCTTCGTAACCCTTGCCCACGGCCAATTGCTCGCGTACGGCCAGAGGGGTTGTTTTATGATTAACCCCCAGCAGTAGAATCATATCACTGGGCATAGCTGTGCACACCTCCGAGTAGAAACGTTACTCCCCAGAGGGTAAAGAGCACTGAGGCAAAACCGATAACGGCCATGACTGCTGCCCGTTTGCCTCGCCAGCCGGCGGAAAAACGCTGATGAATTTGGGCGGCATAGAGAAACCAGGTGATCAGTGACCATGTTTCTTTTGGATCCCATTGCCAGTATGCTCCCCAGGCCTGACGGGCCCATATGGACCCGGTAATAATGCCAAGGGTCAACAGGACAAAACCGGTGGCCAGACAGTGGCTGTTTAACTGGTCCAGAGAATCGAGTGAGGGCAGACGGGTGAAGAAATAACCAAAGCGCTTGTTTTTCAGCTCGCGTTCCTGAAGGAGATACATGATCCCGCCACAAAAGGCCAGGGCCATGAAGGCATACGATATGACTGAAATGCCGGCATGGACTGGCAGCCACCAGCTTTGCAGGGCTGGTGGCAGTGGATTTATAGTATGGGATGCGCCGGCGGCAAGCAGGAGGAGGATAAAAAGCAAGAGGGAGATAAACGCGCCAAAATTTTTGACTGTATATCGCCACCGAAAGGAAAGATAGGCCCAGGTCACCGACCAGGCAAAAAAAACAATCGTCTCATGCTGGGAAGTAATGGGTGTGTATCCGGTCTGCAGATATCGGAACAGGATATACAGGGTCTGTAGAACGCCTGCAGTCAGCAGGGTTAATCTGGCGAGAGTTCTGATGTTTTTCTTCTGCTTGATAAAAAAGACGCCATAGAAGATCAGGGCCATGCAGCTTGCAGTCAGAACCACCAAAAAAAGTAAATAACTTGTTTTACTCATCATCAGTATTTAGGTTAAGGGGATGGACATCAGGAGAACAGCCCATGCTGCAGGGATATAATGCATTGCATGGTTAATCTCCTCGTATCTTTTGTACTATATCCTTTGCATTTATTTCTGGCGGCAGAATCTCATTCAGATGTTCATGGAGCAGCTGCCACTCTTTATTCTTGAGAA
>CAITDH010000152.1 GCA_903891045.1 uncultured Desulfobulbaceae bacterium
CGGCCTGATTATGGTCCTGATTCCCGATGAGCTCATGCTCAAATGGCTGGATGGAGGGTTTTCTTCCATGCTGATCATGCTGGCTGTTGGCATCCCGCTTTACATCTGTGCCACAGCCTCTACTCCCGTGGCTGCCGCCCTGATCCTGAAAGGGGTCAGTCCGGGCGCGGCTCTGGTCTTCCTGCTCGTTGGTCCTGCCACCAATATCACCTCACTTGCCGTATTGGTTGGCATCCTGGGGAAAAGAGGTACTTTTCGGTATCTGTTTATTCTTTCCGGCTGCGCAATCCTCTTTGGTCTCGCCGTTGATCAAATCTACAAGATGGCGGGGATCTCTCCACGGGCAGTTATCGGAGAAGCGGCAGAACTCGTTCCCTATGGCGCAAAACTGGGCGGTGCCTTCTTGCTCCTGCTCCTCTCTATCAGGCCTTTGACAATCTGGCTAAGGAAAAAGACCGGACGTCAAAAGCCACAACTCACCTTTCGCAGCGACTTCCCTGATATAAGCAATAAAAGCTGAACACAAGCTGCCTTGCCAAGGTACTCAACTCTCCCCTCAAAAGAGGCAGGATAAAAAGCGACCGGCCTCTTCTCCCGTTGTCGACAGAGAACGATATTATTTTCATTACAATAGCTTACGAAATGACGTATAGTCACAATCTCTTCTTTATGGGGTGGAAGATCACCCTGCCTTTCAAGCATGGACCGAAAGAATGAATCAACTGAAAACGTTTTTACTCTTATTACTCGTGACACTGAGCTTTGGTTGTGCCCAAAAAGATCAATGTCTTTACATCAACAGCAATCATCAAGAATTGCGCGACAAGGGATACCAGCAAAAAGTTGATAATTTCCTCGTTATTTTTGATGGTTCATCCTCGATGTGGGATACCTATAACGGCAGCCGGAAATTTTCCCAGTCCAAAAACATTATCCTGGGCATCAATCAAGCCGTTAGCGACCTGAAACTCAAGGCTGGTCTGCATATTATTGGTGACAGCGCCGCAACCAAAGATACCCTGGCAAACGACAGCCTCATCTACGGGATGACCGATTACACCCCTGCCGCGTTTGCCCAGGCGGTAAACAGTGTGCAGATAAAGGGCCTTACCCCTATCAGCACCCCCTTGACCAAGAGCGTCGAGACCTTGAAAAACAGCATCGGCAAGATTGCCGTCATCGTCGTCAGTGATGGCCTGCAGGTCTCAGCCGACACGACATCTCCAGAAACGGCCGCAATCCGGCTCAAGGCCGCTTACGGCGACAAACTCTGCATCTACACCATTCTCATCGGCAATGACGCCGAGGGACAGAAAACCATGGCAGCAATTGCCAAGGCCGGGGAATGCGGCTTTGCCACCACCGAGAATGCGGTGGCCAGCACCATAGGGATGAATGAGTTTGTCGAAAAGGTCTTCTTTGAAAAACTCGCTCCCCCGCCGGTATCCTTCCTGCTCAATGTAAAATTTGATCTTGACAAGGACACTATCCGCCCCGACGCGAAAGATAACCTTGACGAAATCGGCAGCTTTCTGGCCACTCACCCACAGATAGTCATAACCCTGGAAGGTCATACCTGCGACATAGGCTCCGAGAGACACAACCGCTCTCTGTCACGGCAACGGGCAGAAAGCGTCAAGAGATATATGGTCCGGAAATTCCACATCGACCCGGCCCGTCTCACCGCTGTTGGCTATGGGTTTTCACGTCCCGTTGCCTCCAATACCACAGAAAAAGGCCGCCAACAGAACCGCCGGGTGATGGCAACCATCACCAACAAATAAAGGGTACCCTAAAAAGAACACGCCTTCCTTTTTTCAATTACATAGGATTTTTCCATGGATACCAAACTGCAGAGCCTGATTGAAGCCATTAAAAAACTGGAGCAGGAACTTGCTCAGGAGCTCCAAAAAAAACAGGCTGAATTCTCCTACAAGATCCAAGGCAAAAAGATACGCTTTGACCAAGAGATCAGGAAGCAGCACAAACTCTTTGCTACCAGGATCTCCCGCTATCTGAAAGAGGCGGAGCTCCAGAACATCCTGACCATTCCCTTTATCTGGGCCTGCCTGATTCCCGCCCTGTTCCTGGATGCCTTCGTTTTCCTATTCCAAGCCGTCTGTTTTCCCATCTACAAGATCCCCAAGGTCAAACGCAGCAGCTACATTGTTATCGACCGACAGGCCCTCAGCTACCTCAATGCCATTGAAAAGCTGAACTGCATGTACTGTGGATACTTCAATGGGCTGATCGCCTATATCCGTGAGATCGCCGGCAGAACGGAACAATACTGGTGCCCGATCAAACACGCGCGACGAACCAGCGGTTTTCATAGCCGCTACAGCAAGTTCCTGGAATATGGGGATGCCGAAGGCTACCGGCGGGAATTGGATAAAATCCGCCACGCCTTTGAGGATTTACAGACTGCGGAAGAAAACGAAGAACCAGAGGGAAGACGGGAAGAGATTTAAATTAGATCAAAGGAGGGGACTCTCAATTCTGTTACTGCCCCTGCCGTAAAAGCTTCAGGCCCTGGGCCGCCAGCAGCGGCAGTACACGCAGATCACCCAGTTCCTGATCCCTTAACCGCTCGACCAGAGACGTCAAGGCCGGCGCGATAAAACGGGCGAAAAAAACCTTACCCCGCACCCTGCTCAGAAACGAGAAAGCGCCGATGATCTGCAGATTCCGTTGCAGGGCAAGAAAACAATATTCCCGCCGAAACTGCTGTGTATCCACAGGATGCAGGGCCATCACCGCATCAAGATACACCTGGACAAGCTCCTCCTGTAACGAGGATGGCAGGGCAGTATAGGGGTCAATGAGCAGAGAGGCGAGATCATACCCCAATGGCCCCATCCTGCCTCCCTGAAAATCAATAAAACAGGGTTGACCATTATGAACCATGATATTTCTTGACTGAAAATCCCGGTGCAGGAAAAAACCAGCCGGGGCCTGAGAGGCCGCCGTCGCAATCTGCTCAAACTCTTCGGCAATTCCCGGCACCGGCTCCTGCCCCAGCAGTTCCTGCCAGAATGCCCGCAGGAAATAACCGGACTCCCGATTCAGCATCAAGGGGCGGTCATATTCCCTGGTATCCCAGCACCAATCGCGGTCAAACCCGGCAGCACCACGAATCTGCATGAAGGCCAGTTGCTGCACGGCCTGAACATACCAGGGACGGACAACAGACAGGTCCATCTCACCCATCGGGTTCCGACTTTGCTCCACCAGATCGTGGAGTTTCACATCCCCCAGATCCTCAAACAGCAGCAGCCCGGCCTCCGCGTCCCAGCCATATTGCGCCGGAACCCGCACCCCACGATCATGAAGATGCATACCGATCATCCGGGCCGCTCTGGCCTCCATCATATCCTGTTCCGTCCTGCCGGCAGGCGCCACCGCCAGGCAAATCGGCCCGCCATCCCGTCGCCCAACCCGCCAGAATCGCCGGCTGGAGCCATCGCCTGCCAGACGCTGAACCACAAGGGAGGTCAGAGGCGCATCAGCCTCCTGTCGGGAGATAAGACCAGTGCCATGGAGCAAGGCAACAAGCACCCGTACGTTTTCACTTTCATTTTTCTCAGTCATGCGTACAATAGTACCTACTGTCACCGCTGTCGTAAAGAAAATAAACAGCTGAACGGTCAAGACCCAAGACGGCATAAAGAGCCGTAACGAAATGATTTAAACATATTGGTTATTTCGTTACGGCTCCTAAGAAGATGTGCAAGGAGAAAGAAGGCCCTGCATAAATTTGAGAAGCAAAAACACTTCATGAGCCTCCCATGCCCACCTCGC
>CAITDH010000153.1 GCA_903891045.1 uncultured Desulfobulbaceae bacterium
AAGGATGGGAATTTCTTCCTGCCGGCGATACCGGCCTTACCAGAAAGGTAACGGCTAAAGGCTTTTTCTGGCGAGTACAGGTTCAGATGGGTCGTCGCACCATCTCCAAAGGGATCTGGGCGCCGGGAGCAACAATAGCACTGGCCAGACAAGAGGTTGAGGCGGTTCGGTCAACGGCGGCATACCAGAAGAAATTAGACGGTGACCGGCAGCGCCGGGGTAAGAAGCAGGCTGAGTACGAGAAGGAATTTTGCCTTGAAGTCCGCACCTTCCTTGCCTTTGCTCCAAGATACCAAGAGTTGGAAAAAGAGATGGCTGAGGCGATTACCGTTCATGCGGTTCCCGTAGGCAGTGGAACGGTGGCGCGGACAGCCATGATCCCTGTTGAAGAGCGGGCGGCAAAAGCAGTGATCGCCTGGATGAGGCATCAAACAACTGCTTATGAGTCCATGAGGATCCCCAGGATCAAGGGCAAGAGACGAGAAATCAGAAGGATACTGGCCGGTCGGTCAGTAGAGTTGCTTCAGACATATAGAGAAGGGGTTGAGATGTCCCCTGGCTGCCCACTCAGGCAAGCTCTGGAAAAGTCCAGCCATCTTGAGTAAATGGAGCCTCTGGCAGGCGGTAATCCAGTATTGAGGTGCTCAGGACCCTTTAGCTGAGTTTCCTGCAGAGGCATTTATTATTAAACATTATAGCATGTTATGTGGTCAATCTAATGCTGACGAACCTTTTTTGGATAAGTAATTTCTCTCTTCTGGCCGTTTCCTTCTTTGCTATGCGGCTGCCGGAAGTGAACCGCAAGTTTTCTCTTGCCATTTTACAATCCCTTCTTTTCTTGCCTCTTCTGGTTGCGGAATACCTGGCAGTGACCTTAAAATTTATCCCTGATCCGGAAGGTGTTACTATTCTTCTGGCGTCCCAGAATTTATTCCTGGTAATCTGGAGCACTGCCGCCCGTCGATTGCGAGACACCATGTCCGTCAAGCGGCCAGAGTCCACTACCATCCTGGACCTTCTGCATGCTTTTGTCGTTGTTTTGATCCTGGCCGTCGCGGTATTTCAAGTTGTTAGCCCCAGTGTTGCAATCAATCGGGATGGTGTCAGCGTTTCTCAGTTCAGACCTGTCTATTTTTCTTCCCTTATTTCTATTCTGGTCATGCTGCTCATGGCCTGGCAGCTTGAGGCCTTCTGGCGGCAGCTGCCTAAATCCAGGCGCCGGGACTACGGGCTTTTTGTGGTTGGCGGTACGCTTGTCTGTGTTGTGCAGGGTGGAGTCGCATCCTATCTCGTCACTTATCTTGAATTGACGAATGATGTCCTTTTTCTCCAGGCCACCTTTTTGTTGGTTGCCTGGGCATTGCTTGTCATTGCCGTTCTTCGCCACCGCCTGCTCAACCGCAACCTCTTCATTTCCCGTAAGATCGTCTATTCCATTGTCGCGCCCTCTCTTTTTGCCGTCTACTTTCTTGCTCTCGGAACAATATCTCTTGTTATCCGGCTTTACGACTATCCACTCAAATTAGTGCTGTTCTGGTTTGTCGTTGGAGTCGGCGCGGTGGGGATGGCTGTCCTGGCTGTCTCCGAACCAGTGCGGCAGCGTCTGAAGTTTTTCATCAGCACTCATTTTTATGTCGATAAGTACGAATACCGGGATGAATGGCTCGCCTTTTCAGTCCTCCTTCAAAACGCCAACAGCGAGGCCAAGGTGCTTGACACACTGCATCAGGTCTTAGTCGATAGTCTTTACACCAAAGAGATCTGGATCTGGGCGGGGAGTCAAGCCGATGGCTTTGAGCTTGTGGTGCCAACTACCGTTACCGATAAGAAGGCTTGCCGTCTCACAGAGAACGATCCCATTATCAGCCATCTTGGCCGGCAACCGTATCTGGACCTGACGTGTCCGCTAGATGTGGAAAGTAATACATTCAATGCATGTCTTGCGTCTTTACCGCAACCCCGGCCAATCCTCTTTGTGCCCTTGATCGCGGACGGCCAACTTGTAGGCTCTATTGGTCTGGGGCCGGAGTATACCGGCGGCCGCTACGGCCAGGACGATTTCGATCTCTTGACCGCCCTGGGGTCCCAGGCTGCCTCAGCCCTTATTGCTGTGCGGTTGACTGAAGAAACCGCTCGGATGCGTGAGCGGCGAGCCCTGCATAATATCTCGGCCTTTCTGCTCCACGATATCAAAAATGCCGCGTCCATCCTTTCTCTGGTTTATGCCAATGCCCAGGAGCACATGGATAACCCCGAATTCAGGAAGGATATGATCACCGCCATCGGCGATGCCCTCCATCGGATGGATAAGGCGCAAACCAGTCTTGGCATGTTGCGGGATCGGGTGGATTCTATCTGGCAGGATGTGGTGCTTTGTCACTTCCTGGATGGCTTGCTGATCCGGTTCGGCCGGCAACTGCCTGGCCTAAATATAGTCCTTGACTGCCCACAAGGGATCACTCTGCGTACTGATCCGCAGCTTCTGGAAACCGTGTTCGAAAATCTCCTCCTCAATGCTTACGAGGCCGGCAACGGCAGCAGTCAGGTACACATAACAGTCTTGCTAACCAATGACGGCCTCACGATAAGTGTTGCCAATGAGGGCCCTGCCATCCCTGAACACCTTCTGCCGAATCAACTTTTCCAGCGTTTTGTCTCTGACAAGCAGGACGGCAGCGGCATCGGCCTGTGGCAGGCCCGCCTTGTTCTTCAACGCCTGGGTGCCACCATCACGGCGGACAATCCGTCTACTGGTGGCGCCCGCTTTGTAATCCGCCTGCCCATGACTGGTTCATCTTTTGTTTCCGTCGGCCAATCTGCCGGAGTGTAAAAGAAACCGACACCCTGCCTGTCATCCTCTCTGCGACAGGCAGGATAGACCCGGCAAGGGAAAGAAGCTTTCGGATGGGATCATGTTGCCTGCTGATGTTGTCGGAATAGTTTACACTGCGGTTTTTTCAGTATCGAGCATGAGGGGGTAATAGCTCAATAGCAGTAAAAAGCGCATTGGAATAACTATTGCATGAAATTACATGAAAGAAATGATATGGTTGAAAAGGACCCCGGCAGCCCCTACGTCTGCCGGGGTCCTTTTATGAAGAATCGACGGCGAGAGGGCTGGCGGCGTCAATGGCCTTAATGACTCTAGCGGAAAAAGAGAAAACTGGATGCAAGATGCTATTGAGAGAAAAAGATTGGTGACGGAACGTCGGCTCCATCCTCGTTTCTCAACCCGGGAGCGGGCCTCTGTCGCGGTGACCGGGGATGATTTTAGTCTGCCGTATCATCTGATTGATATCAGTGAAGGTGGAATGGCCTTCCGTTACCTGAACGAAAGGCCGCTGCCCCTGACCGACAGCCAGATGGATATCTATCTGGGCAAGGAACTGTTTGTCGGCCGACTGCCGGTGACGGTCGTGGACGACCGGCAATTGGCGGATAACTTCATTGCCAAACGTCACTGCGGTGTGCGCTTTGGCAAGCTGACTCCGGTCCAACAGATCCAGCTACAGGCCTTTATCCATTGCCAAACCAACTCTGTTCAGTCGAGCTCTTGACGATTAATTATCAATCAACACCATTCACCCCAGCTCTCGATAGAGTCCTTGACTGCCCACAAGGGATCTCTCTGCGCACTGATGCACAGCTCTGTAAACTGTGTTCGAGAACCTCCTTTTCAGGCGCAACCATATCACGGCAGACAATCCGT
Organism: uncultured Desulfobulbaceae bacterium; assembly: GCA_903891045.1. GTDB lineage: Bacteria > Desulfobacterota > Desulfobulbia > Desulfobulbales > Desulfocapsaceae > UBA2270. The sequence continues at coordinate 3,710 of CAITDH010000153.1, forward strand.
TTACCGGTTGCGCCCGCTTATATCGTCCGCCTGCTTTATGGGAGGTTCATCTTCTGCTTCCGTCGGTCAATTTGACAGCATGTAAAAGAAACCGACACCCGGGGAATCATCTTGCCTGCGACGGGTTGGATAGGCCTGGCAAGGGAAGGAAGTCTTTGATTAGTATCATGCTGCCTGTTGTTACTGTCGGAATATTTTACAAGACGGTTCTTTAGGTATTGAGAATTAAGTAGATAATAGCTAGAGGGTCCCTTGAAAAATCAGGTTTTTTGTTCAAAATTAAGGCGCGAGTAAAAAAATTACCGCAGGCATGTACTAATATTCCAAGGATAAATTTTTTAAACACCGCAGAGATTGGGCAAAAAGACAATTTTTCAAGGTACCCTAGACAATAGTGAGATAACGTTTTGGCATAGCTATTGCAAAAGAATGGATTAAGTTGTTATAAACAGAAGTCAAACTTAAAATGGGTGAGAGAAATGAAGAAAATACTTTTGGCAGGGATGGCATGTGGGTTGATGATGACGGGAATAAGTGGAGTTGCAAGTGCGACGACTATTACTTACGAAAGTTTAGACACTTCAAATAACAAAACTTCCAGTCATTACCTTTTCAAAGATTTTAAACTAGAAACATTTAATCACGCCAATCTTGGCGCGATGCCTGAAACAGTATTGGATCAAAATTGGACTTGGACAGGATCCGGATCTATTGTAAACGGTACTGCATCTACATATGCTGCACCATTTGGGCTCTCTGCAAGAGATCAAACAAATTATTTAACGGTGCCAAATCCTCGTAGCTCAGGTACTATTTCAGCCGATCTGGGTGCGGACTATACTTACTTCGGTCTTTGGTGGGGCTCAGTAGACACGTACAATACGATTTCCTTTTATAATGACGGGCAACTCGTACAATCCTTTACCGGCATTCAGATAGCTCCCCCAGCGAACGGTGGGCAGTCCGCAGCACCAACCAATCGCTATGTGAATTTTTGGAATCTCGGCACATTCGATCGTTTTGATTTGACAAGTACTAATTATGCTTTTGAGGTGGACAATATTGCAGTAGCTAATCCTGTTCCTGAGCCGGCCACCATGCTGCTTCTGGGTACGGGACTCGCCGGTCTAATCGCAGCCAACCGCCGCCGGAAGGTCAAGGAGAGCTGAGCGACTAATATAATATATGTTTATGAGAGCCCCGGAAACCATGTGTTTACCGGGGCTTTTTTTAATAAAAGACAGCGATAGGGCTGGTGTCAATAGTCCAAACGACTCTACGGGAAAGCGAGAAAACTGGATGATAGATGCTGTTGAGAGAAAAACATTGGCACCGGAACGCCGGCGCCATCCTCGTTTTCCAGCCCGGGAACGAGCCTCGGTTGCGGTAACCGGGGATGATTTTGGTCTGCCGTATTATCTCATTGATATCAGTGAAGGCGGAATGGCCTTCCGTTACCTGAATAAAAGCCCATTGCACCTGACTGACAGCCAGATGGATATCTATCTGGACGAAGATCTGTATATTGGGAGGATGCCGGTAACGGTGGTTGAAGACCGGCAACTGGCGGGTGACTTCCTTGCTACACGCCACTGCAGTGTACGCTTTGGCAAGATGACCCTGGCCCAACAGATCCAGTTGCAGGCCTTTATCCTTTGCCAGACCAAATCTGTTCAGTCAAGCTCTTGACGATTATTTACCAATCAACACCATTATATCCCAGCCTTCTCATAAGTGCCCATTTCAGTTTGTAGTTAAGATGGCACTATCAAGTCATTCCTGCAAAAGGGGGAATCCAGAAAATTCATGGATTTCTGATCGCACTTTATTCGCCCGGAACGACGAATATTGGGCAGTTTCTTAACCTTCCAGCTCCTGCCTACTTATATATCCCCCACTGGCGTTCCTTGTCTTAATTTGTAATCTTGTGCTTTTTCAGGAGATCGTGCATGGTAGGACGACTCACAGAGAGCAGCCGAGCCGCCTGACTGATATTGTTGCCACTTAAGGTCAGGGCCTGGGTTACCGCCTCAGCCTCGGCCCGACGCCTGGTTTCGGCCAAAGAGTCTATTCCCTGCTCTTCTCCCTCCGCGGTTCCAGACTCGCTCAGACCAAGATCGGCCGGCCGGATCACTGTGCCGGTTACGGTGGCCAATGCCCGGCGAACAGCATTCTTGAGTTCCCGGACGTTTCCAGGCCAGGGGTGACCGTTCATGACTGTGAGCGAGGCAGGTGACAGGGTAAGCCGGGCCAACCGCAGGGACTTGGACTCCTGCTCGATAAAATGACGGGCCAGGATAGCAATATCGTCCTGCCGCTCGCGCAGAGGAGGGGCAGCCAAAGGGATAACGTTCAGCCGATAGTAGAGATCCTGACGAAAATGGCCGGCGGCCACTGCCTGCTCAAGATTGACATTGGTAGCAGCAACGATTCGTAATGATAATGGAATAGGCCGGCGGCCACCGACGCGCTCGACCGTTGCTTCCTGAAGGGTTCGCAGAAGTTTTACCTGCATGGCCAGCGGCAGCTCACCTATCTCGTCAAGAAAGACTGTACCGCCGTTGGCATCTTCGAATTTCCCCTTTCGACTACAATGGGCGCCGGTGAAAGCCCCTTTTTCATGGCCGAAGAGTTCGCTTTCTATAAGCTGCTCGGGAATGGCGCCGCAGTTAATGACGACAAAGGGCTTTTCCCGGCGTTGACTCAACCGGTGCACGGTCTGGGAGATTATCTCCTTGCCGGTACCGGTCTCACCCATAATCAATACTGGAAAATCAGTTGCAGCAGCCCGTCTTATCTTGTCGAAGAGTATCTGCATGAGAGGTGAGGTTCCCAGCATTCCGTGAAAATTGTCATTCTGGTTCACAGCTAGTTGTTGTCTCTCACTCGCCGCTTCGATCTCATACATGCGGAAGGCACGGCTAATGAGCACCTCCAAATCCCCAAGATCCACCGGTTTCTGACAAAAATCGGTCACTCCAAGACGGACGGCCTTGACAGCTGTCTCTTCCTCGGCATTGCCGGTGATGACAATTATCTTGGTGCCTGCCGGGATCAGCCCTTCCTCGAGAAGACGTAAACCGACCGTCGGGTTGTTCGGAAAAGGCGGCAGGCCAAGGTCCAGAGTGACCACTGGAAAAGAGGATATCGCGAGTGCCCGGCTTGCTTGCTCGGTATCGGCAGCGACGGTTATCGAGAATTTACTTCCTAGCCCCCATTGAAGCTGCTTGGCAACCGAAGGTTCGTCTTCAATGATAAGAAGTTTACGTGATGGCTCAGAATACATACTTCTTCCTGTCTTCTCAAAAGGGTAGAAATGATATTAAGTGGATTGAGCTCAGACCTGACTGACACCGATCTTGCTAAAGGCTGGGCTTGGCAATGAATTGCTTCCCTTTCTTCAATAGCGAGGAACCAAATCTTTCCGGCACGTTAATCACCTGTTTGAAGCTACCGGTGGGGGTGAAAGCGGCTGGGGATTAATCCAACATTCTGCCGGGGGAGCTCCAAACGTCGTCTTCTGCAGGCTCCATGGTAGACACAAACTCGATCCAATCGCAAGGAATGTTTTTTAGTTCTACTCCAAGTGCCGTATCCAGCCTCTGGTCTGTCCCCCATCTGCTTTGGGCAAGCGTTTTAAATCGGTGCCCTTGGACAGAGATGACAATCAAAAAGTTGTCACCCTTAACACGCAGTTTCCTCGACATATCAAAGAGGCAGATACCGGATCGGGAAATATTTGCTATCGATGCGGAACAGAATCCGATATCGTCGGAAATATGAACCTCCGTTTCCTGCATATCAATTCTAAAATGTCTTCGTCTGTTATTCATGTTGCCATTCCCCTAAAATATGATGATGTAATCGTATGATAGAATTTTTTTGTTAAAAAAATATGGCACTTAACAAATATCAGCCATCCATTTTTATGGCGGTCTGCATGATGATCACCTTTTGTCAGGAATGCAACCATTACTGATGTTTCAAGAGTGGTACATTTTTCATGATCATATTGAAATCATTATGTCATGACCATCAATACAAGGCAAGCCAATTTTGCTAACGACCCGTAACAGGTCAACAATGAGAAGGAAGTCCCCCACGCCGGAAAAATAAAATTGAGTAAAACGAAGGCTTGCTTGGCGTTGATGGCATGAATGTTGCTTGTAGTAATTTGTCTGATATTTTATATCCTCCAGTAGTTTTTGCTGAAAAAATAATCTAAAAAGGAAAACGCTCATGAAAACATGGAAGCCAATATTTAACCAAAAACTCATTCCTGCAGCTCTGGCTCTTGCTTCTGCTGGTGCCTTTATTTTTGCCGCCGGTAATGTTTCTGCCACCCCGTACGGGACCAACATTACCCAATATGACGGCGTGAATTCAGCGACCTATGGAGGTCATACTTATAGTGCGAATGGTGTGGGGCAAGGCTTGGAAGACAACGAAGCAGAACCATATATGGTGCAGAGTCAGGCATGGGATCTTGAAGGGTTCTTTTTGAAAGGAAAAGACCTGACGATTGTCGGTGGATATAATTTTTATACCGGGCAACAGCTTATGATGCCAGGCGATATCTTCATCGATATTAAAGGTAATGGTGATGCAGTCGCTTCACCTAATACTATTTCTGGTTTTGATTATAATCCAGGCTACAAAATCGTTGCCAACAGCTTCTTTAACTATGATTACGTATTAGATATAAACTGGGTAGCTGGGACGTTCGATATCGTACACCTCAAGGGTGATTCTCTGCTCAAGGATACTGAGTATGGCGCAGCATATAACAAGCCGTCGAATCCTTGGATATATATGTCTGGAGGCGATGTGATTGGAGGAGGAAGTTTCAATACCTATAGTCAGGGATCGCAGACTAATACTGGATTCTCCGGATGGAATGGGGATAACAAACATTACGTTGCAACCTTTAATATTTCTGCAATCAATCTCAGAAGTGGAGCTCTTTTTCATAATACTATGGAATGCGGCAACGACAATCTTATCGGCAAGGTTGCGCCAATCCCTGAACCAGCAACCTTGCTCCTTTTGGGCACTGGATTAGCTGGACTGCTTGGACTTAGACGCAGGAAGAAATCCTGATATTCTTTCCAGCTTAGCAAGCACACACCAAGGCAGGGTCATTCATTTGGCCCTGCCTTTTTTTATGACTTCTGGGGGGCTTAAGGTGCCCAGATTAGGTTCGGCGCCATTAAACAATTCACCCTGCGACTTGAGGAATATTGTCATGAGTCTCAACTATTATGGCTGGTCACCCGGTATTGGCGATCCTACTTATATCGCTTGGTTCGCGGTTTGCGCTTACTTTCTTACTGCAATTCTCTGTTTTACGGCCTACAACCGATGTCAACAGCCATCAAACACCGAAATCTGCAACAGGTGCCTTCCTGCTTCCCGCTGGATATGGCTTGGGCTTTTTCTGGCATTCCTGTTTTTAGGGATTAATAAACAACTGGATCTGCAGACACTGTTCACTGCAATAGGAAAAAATTTTGCTCGCCAGCAAGGATGGTACGCCGAGCGTCAAAAATATCAGGCAGTTTTTATTGCTGTTCTTGCCTTAGCTTCAGTAGTGATACTACTCGCGTTTGCATTCATGTTCAGGCTTGTCGGCATGGCGGAACGCCTGGCCCTCATGGGGGCTGCGGTTGGCGTCACCTTTGTACTCGTCAGAGCGTCATCTTTTCACCACATGGATATATTTATCTGTGGTCGCCAGTTTGGTGTGAAGATGAACTGGATTTTAGAATGGAGCGGAATCACTATAGTCTTCTTTGCCGCCCTGTTTTGTCTGACGCAGAATAATAAAAGATAACGCCTTCGATATCCACAATACCACCCTCAAAAATGATGGAGAATTTTTTTGTTTATTTATCTTCTTGATTATCAGTAAAAAAAATGAGATATTATTAGTAATGGGTGGCTGCTGATCCATGCAAAACAATTAATTTCCTATCGTTACCAAATACATATCACTTAAGGCTTCAACTTGATAAATAATTCAAGAAAATTCACTGCATATGAATTATTTATATAAATGTAGGGAGAAAGGGTTATGACAAACAAACAGCGCTTAGGGGAACTACTGATTCAGCAGAAACTCGTCACACAGGATACAATCGACCAGGCGTTACGCACACAGGTTGGTGGAAACCGCAGACTCGGTCATATCCTTGTGCGGATGAAAGTTATCACGGATGATCAGTTGGTAGAAACACTTGCAAGTCAACTTGACCTTCCTATTTGTGATATCGCGAGCAGGTTTTCCCCGGAGGTTTGCGGGACGGTGCCGCGTTATCTTTGCCGACAGTATGGTGTGTTGCCGCTCGCATTGAAAGACAATAACATCCTTGAGCTGGCAATGGCAAATCCTGCTGATGAGGAAGCCAAGAGTGATCTTGAAAACTATACAGGCAAGGTCATTGAGCCCTATCTGACACGCTATTCTGACATCGACAGGGAAATCCCCAAGCGCATTCCCCTTGGTTTGAAAGATTTTTTTTCACCCCGGTCAAACACCAGGCTCACCCGTATTGGTGTGGCTGTCTGCCTTGTCCTTGTTGTCCTTCTCGGGAGTTTTACCTACCGATATATCCATAACGTTACTTATGGCACGATATCTGTTACGGTAGATTCTACCATATACAAAAATCACGATCTGATGCTGGGATTTGACAATAACGGCAAAATAAACTTTCTTGGTCGTGGCGCTTTTGCCAAAGGTTACTATTCTGTATCGTTCAACGATCAGGTAGTATTGAGCGCATTTCTGAAAAGCAGGCAGGTAGACTTATCAGACAAGCAGAAAAGTTGGATTGACTGGGTGCTCGCCAAGGAGCAAATGCGAAGCCCTGTTAAATCATTGTCAGCAAATTGATTAATTGGACAGGAAACAGTCACGGCACACTGATTTCACGGCAATTCCATCAATTCGTACGAATTGCAGATGGAGTAATATGTTTACAGTAACAGATAAAATTCAAAATAATAGAAACATATCCCGGCGCTTCGTAGCATGTTGTATAATGCTTGCTTGCCTTTTTGTGACGCCACTTGCCTTTGCAAAAGACTTCTCATTTACTTGGTCAGCAAATCCAGAGCCTGTTGAAGGATATAGGCTTTATTACAAAATAGACGGCGCTGCCGTTCTTCCATTTGATGGAACAGGATCACTCCAAGGCCCATCACCAATTAATGTTGGCAAACAAACGGCATTCACCATTACCGGTCTGGAGGATAATAAGGCCTATTATTTTGCGTTAACAGCTTACAACGGTATTGAGGAAAGCGGATTTTCTGAAATAATCTCGGTTGTTGCACCTGAAGTTGCACCTGTCGCCGTTATTGTTACAATCAGCCAGGAGGGTCAGGTACCATTCTCAGTCAATTTCGATGGAACATCTTCAACCGGAACGATCAGTTCCTATTCGTGGGCGTTTGGTGATGGTGAGAGCGCAACCGGTTCTACTGCGTCACATATCTATCAGTTTTCCGGCACATATACGGCTACTCTTACCGTTACGACGATAAGTGGCTTGTCTCATCAGACCAGCATTAGCATAACCGTTACTAACCCCCCATTGCCACCACCAGTTCCTAAAACCAACCCAACTGCGGTTCTTTCGTCGTCCAATGCCATTGGCAATATCCCGTTTACCGTGCAATTCGACGGCAGCGCTTCAACTACAGCGCAACCACCGATTGTCTCATATGCCTGGGATTTTGGCGATGGCGCTATTGCTGAAGGCGCTACTGTTGCTCACACTTACAGCACCCCAGGAACCTATCATGCCGTCCTTACAGTCACCGACAGCGCTGGCCTCACCGCCCCCCAGGTCAGCACTCCAGTCATTATAAGTGACGTCGTCCCACCGCCGCCGCAAAACCAGCCACCAGTATCATCCTTCACCGTGACTCCAATCTCGGGCACCTCACCGCTCAACGTTTCGCTTGACGGATCTGGTTCAAGTGATCCTGATGGCTCTATCAGCGAATACCTGTGGAGCTTTGGTGATGGCTCATCGGCGTACGGCATTTCATCTCAACACACCTTTACTGCAATTGCCGATTACACGGTGACACTCACGGTGACGGATAACCTTAGTGTGACAGCAACATCAAGCCGGACCGTATCGGTAGTCACACTTGTGAATTTCCCGGTTGCCGGGAAAACCAACATGACACCAATAATTAATTTTTTGCTGCTGCGGAAGAAGTAAAGATTTACCTGTTGCTCTCAGGCCATATAAATCTTGTCGGGGTATTCCGACCGATTGGCAAACACATTCTTGGTATCAACAATCAAAGGCGCATGGCGAAGGATAAAGTCATAGTCATAGGCGTCATGATTGGTCGCGATCAGTATGCAATCACTCTGGCGTAGGCTCTCCTCGGTGATTGGCATACTGGTGAGGCCGAAATTATATTTTCGAACGGGCCGCAGAACTGGTATATGTGGGTCATTGTAGCGAACCTCAGCGCCTCGCTCGATTAATAACTCCATCAATTTATAGGAAGGGGACTCCCGGTCGTCATCTATATTTTTTTTGTATGCTGCGCCAAGAATCAACACCTTGGCTCCCTTCATCGCCTTTCCATGATTGTTCAACGCATCCATGACCCGTTGTACCACGAAATATGGCATTGAGGTATTAATCTCCCCGGCCAACTCGATGAATTTGGTGGGGATGTCGTACTCCCTCGCCTTGGAGGTAAGGTAGAAGGGATCGATGGGGATGCAATGGCCGCCCAGACCAGGGCCGGGATAAAAAGGCATGTACCCGAAAGGCTTGGTGCTGGCCGCATCGATGACCTCCCAGATATCGATGCCCATACGCAGACAGAGCACCTTTAGCTCGTTGACCAGGGCGATATTGACGCTGCGGAAGATGTTCTCAAGCAGCTTGGTCATTTCGGCCGACTGGGTAGAGGAGACTGGCACCACCCGATCCAAGGCGGCTGCATAGAGACTTTGGGCTAGATTGGAGGAAGAAGGGTCGATACCGCCTACGACCTTGGGAATATTGGCAGTGCCAAAATTGGGGTTACCAGGATCCTCCCGTTCCGGGGAAAAGGCCAGACCGAAATCCACCCCGGCCTTTAATCCACTCTCCTCAAGAAGGGGCTGAAGGACTTCAACCGTGGTGCCCGGATAAGTAGTGCTTTCCAGGACAATCAACTGCCCCGGCCGTAAGACCTTGGCAATAGCCCGGCCAGTGGCCTCGATGTATTTGAGATCCGGTTCACGATTAGCGGTCAGCGGCGTCGGGACACAGATCAGCAGACCATCCGGTTCGCCCAACCGGGAAAAATCTGCAGTGGCCGTGAATAGTTTCTGGGTAACGAATTGGGCTAATTCCTCAGAGGGAATGTGCTTGATGTAGCTCTGCCCCTGTTCGAGCTTGACGATTTTCGTCGGATCGAGATCAAAGCCGATAACCCTGATGCCTTTGCGCATAAAGGTGAGACTCAAAGGAAGCCCGACATACCCAAGGCCAATGACCCCCAGGGTGAATGATTTGTCGGATAATTTGTCGGATAATTTGGCAAGCATCTTGGAGTGCATCTTTTAATTCCCCTATGTAAAGAATAGTTATGTGGAGTAGGAACTGTATTTGATCGATTTGCAGGCGGTGTAAAGAGTACACAAACGAGCAACGTCTTTACTTCATATTAGTTAGCAATCTGGTTCTCATGCGCCGTAACCAGGGGGTTGTTTCTATGTTGCATTTACGATTTTTGTATTTTGTATACCTGCAACGCGGGCCGTTAATCTTGCTATTAAGGTTAAGATGTCATTCTCGAATGTCTTTGTCGGGAAGCCATTTTCTATAAATCCAGGATATTCTGGATTCCCGATTTTGCGAGAATTGACAACTATTGAACTTGATTCGTACTTTTCAAGATTATTATATTGTTAAAACGAAAGTGACCGGCATTGTCAAGATTAAATAACCACAGGTGATAATGTTGAAATTTATCTTGGCCTTAAAGACAATAGCATGTTAATTGAAAGAGGTTATACTTTTCCGGACACAGAATCTCGGGTATAAATATAGTTTAACCATAAGGAGATGTGTCCAAGTGAATGAGAAAAAGAAACCTGTCGAATATCCATCTGAATTTTAAGTTTTTTCTTATATTGTGCACAAATTGTTACAAATATTCCGTTTTTTTAGTATCCAGAATGACCGGCGAGAGCGACAGGATAACCCATGACCCCGCTTGTCCCCATTATGCTGTTTGGCTGGCTGCCATTCACCATCTATCTCTTTTTCCGCCTCCCACCCCACCGGGCTGTGTTGGTGTCTGTTATCGGCGGTTGGCTGTTCTTGCCCATGACAGGTTACAACCTGCCAGGTTTCCCGACGAATTATTCAAAAAGCATGGCCATTGCGCTTGGTTTGATCATCGGCGGCCGTCTTTCAGGTCAAAGAAGGGCAGCGGCCTTTCACTGGAAAGTTTATGATGTGCCCATGCTGTGCTGGTGTCTGTGCCCAATTGCAAGCTCGCTCTCCAACCAACTGGGGCTCTATGATGGCCTGGCAGGAGTATTCACCAACTTTATGACCTGGGGCGTACCTTATCTGGCTGGAAGGGTTTATTTTGATAATAATGACAAATTGCGCGACCTCTTCCTGGCCATTGTGATTGGCGGTCTTCTCTATCTGCCTCTCTGCCTGTATGAAGTCCGGATGAGCCCGCAATTGAGCAATATATTCTACGGCTTTTTTCCTCATTCATTCTTACAACAGAAACGTTATGGGGGATTCAGGCCAGTCGTCTTCATGCAGCATGGCCTGATGGTGGCCCTGTGGATGGCTGCTTCCACCACAGCGACCTACTGGCTTTGGCGGAGTGGAGAGCTGAAACATATCAAGGGAATCCCCATATCCATTGTTTCCCTCGGCCTGATCGTGACCACCATACTCTGCAAGTCTGCAAATGGCTGGATCAGTTTGGCTTTAGGCTGTGGGGGCTATTTTGTCTTTTGTTTTTTCAAATCTTCCTGGCCCTTTCGCCTCCTGCTCCTGCTGTTGCCATTTTATATCCTGCTGCGGATCACCGGTGGCGTAAGTGGGGAGATGGTTGAATCAATGGCAGGTCGTGCCTTTGATGCGGACCGAATGAGTTCCCTGGCCATCAGACTGGTGCAGGAAGATCTGTTCATTGAAAAGACCTTGGAGCGCCCATTCCTTGGTTGGGGAACCATGGGACGAGGTTGGCCGGTCGGCAAGGAGTCAGGAAAATCAGCTATAGGAATGATCGATGCCTTATGGCTCATTGTCTATAACACACGAGGAATGATCGGTATTTCCTCCTTGGGCGCAATGATGATGCTCGGCCCCTGGTTGGCCTTGAGGTCTCTCAAGAAACAAAAATTTAGAGTCGCCTTTATACAGATGGGGCCGGTGTTGCTCAGCCTTGTTGTCATTCTGTTCATGATCGATATGTTGGTCAACGGTATGTTCAATCCGGTGTATGTCCTTATTTCCGGGGCACTTCTTGGCTGGTATGCACACCAGGACATACTGCTGCCGGCAAAAGGCGTCAATGGTGGGCGACAAGGAAGAACAACTCCGGAAAGATATGCTCGATAAATTTAACAGGCGGCTTGCCATCATTATCGTTAACTTTCGCACCGCAGATCTGGTGTGCGATTGTCTGCACAGTCTCAGCCCCGAAGTCAAGGCTGCGCATGATCAAGTTATTGTAGTGGATAATAACTCGGAAGACGGCTCGGTCGAGCGTTTATCAGCAGTCATCGAGGAGCAGGAGTGGGAACAATGGGCAACCGTACTGCCACAGGACAGTAACCTCGGCTTTGCAGCCGGTAACAATATCGCCATCCGAATTTTCCTGGCTCAGGAAACTCCTCCAGATTATGTGTTGCTGCTGAACCCCGACACTGTGGTCCAAGGTGGTACAGTGAAAAAGCTGATTCGCTTTCTCGATGAACATCCTGAGGCGGGCATTGTTGGTGCACAATTGGAAAATGAAGACCATGTTCCCCAGTCATCGGCCCGACGCTACCCTTCTGTATGGAGCGAATTTGAGAGCGGGGCACGTCTCGGGGTGCTGTCACGGTTATTGAAAAATTTTCGGGTTTCCCTGCCGATGACAAACCATGCCTCTCGCTGTGATTGGGTGTCAGGGGCCGCCATGCTGATCCGCCGCCAGGTATTTGATGATATCGGCCTGATGGATGAGGGCTTTTTTCTCTATTTTGAAGAGCTTGATTTCTGCCACAGAACCCATAGTGCCGGGTGGCAGATCTGGCTTGAACCTGCTGCCCGAGTTACCCATTTGGAAGGCCGGGCCACAGGCATCCAGCAGGCCAGGAAGCGGCGTGGGCAATACTGGTATGATTCTCGCAGGCGCTACTTTATTAAGCACCTTGGCATGCTTCGGTGGATACTGGCTGATTTCCTCTGGAGTTTGGGCAGACTGAGCCTTTTATTGCGTACATGGTTAAATCTGGGCGGCGATATTTCCGGTGACCCACTTTATTATGTCCGTGATTTAGTTTGGGGTGATTTTTACGCGTTCTTGAAGGGCGATGCCCAGCGGGTTAGCGTAGCAAAGCATTTGCAGCGGTATTCCTGAAAAATAAAATTTTGTGCTATTATTTGGATTGACATAGGTTCGGGATAGAGAGCGAATGTTAAATAAAACTTAGGAGCCGTTACAAAATAACTTCGCCTTTATATTCATTTTGTTACGGCTCCTTATGCCACTCAGGTCAATAAGTTGGTGAAGTTATTTTGTAACAGTGGCTTGGTCCAATTTTCAAAAAGCGGTGAAAAAACAGAGTGGAGATTGCTGCGCTAACAGGAGTAGTAATTATTGGTCGCAATGAGGGGGAACGCCTCAGGCGTTGTCTTCTTTCCGTTGTGGGACAATTGGGGCATGTGGTGTATGCCGATTCCGGTTCGACCGATGGCAGTGTTGATCTTGCCCATGCAATGGGAGCGGCTGTTGTGGTTCTTGATACCAGCAGTCCGTTCACGGCGGCAAGAGGCCGTAACGCCGGTTTTGCCCGGCTGATGAAAATAGTGCCGGGCGCAGAATATGTGCAGTTCATCGACGGCGATTGTGAACTGATGGCTGGGTGGCTTGAGGCTGGAATAGAATTTTTACAAAGTCATGCACAACATGCGGTGGTCTGCGGCCGCCTGCGCGAACGCTACCCTGAAGTGTCCATGTACAATCGGTTGTGTGACATTGAATGGAACGGGCCGGTGGGCGATGTTGAGGCGTGTGGTGGAATCTTTATGATCCGCGCCAAAGCCTTTGCCCAGATCGGGGGCATGGACAGCGCCATTGCTGCTGGCGAGGAACCTGAAATGTGCCTGCGTCTGCGACGCAAGGACTGGCTCATAGCTCGCGTGGACAGAGAAATGGCTTGGCATGACGTCAATATGACCCGTTTCAGTCAATGGTGGAAAAGGGCTGTGCGCAGTGGCCAGGGATCGAAAGATGTGTATGCTAGGACTGGTGGGCAGGCTTTTGCGGCACAGGTGAAAAGAACCAGACTTTGGACCATCGGATGGATGTTGGCATTGCTGTCTGTTTTGGGAATGGAACCCATAATTGATGGGTGGATATACAAACTGGCTGTTTTGGCAGTGGTTGCTTTATACCCTTTGCAGATGTTGCGCATTGCTGCAAGAATGTATAGAAAAGGTCTCGGCCTTAGCGAATCACTTATTTATGGTAGCTTAATGATGATAAGCAAATGGGCAGAACTGTATGGGCATTTTTCCCATCATTTTTCTTTTAAAAACAGAAAGATCAAGTAATGAGCAGGTGTATTTTGCAGAGTAATTCAATCCTTTCAGACTGGCAGTTGGATAAATATCGGTATCCAAAACGTCCCTGGTTGAAGGAACAATCCATCTGGGCCATTGCTGTCTATCGGTTTGGACGATGGGGCGATACCCGGAAACCGAATATTCAGAGGTGGCTCTGCGATCGAATATACTGGCTGTTGTTTCGCATGGTAGAAACCTTGACCGGTATCAGCTTTACGAAAGCTGTTGTTATTGGTCCAGGCTTGCGAATCTGGCATTTCGGAAACATTTTCATTCATCCTGATGTGCAAATCGGCGCTGATTGCACACTGCGCCAAGGGGTAACTATCGGCAATCGCATTGAGGGTGGCCCCGTGCCCGTAATCGGAAACAGAGTAGAATTCGGTGCCTATGCACAGGTTCTTGGTGGAATTACACTTGGTGATGATGCCAAGGTTGGAGCGATGAGCGTTGTGTTGACGGATGTGCCGCCTGGAGCAACTGCTGTCGGGGTCCCCGCGAGAGTGATATTAAAGCAGAAATGAGATGATTTTTTAGAAAAAAATAATGGTGAAAATACTGGAATCATATGTCGTTATTTCTCCGTGCCGTAACGAAGAGCAATTCATGCGCCGAACGCTGGACAGTGTGCTTAGTCAGACTGTCCAGCCCGCTTTGTGGATAATTGTAGACGACGGATCCACAGACGGGACACCTATTATCCTGGCAGAATATGCCGACAAACATGCAATTATCAAGGTGGTCACTCGCCAGAACCGTGGCCATCGAAGCGTTGGACCAGGGGTCATTGATGCTTTCTATGCCGGCTACATGGCTATTGACATCCCTCAGTTTGATTTCCTGTGCAAACTGGATCTGGACCTCGAATTGCCACCAGATTATTTCGCCCAACTCATTCAGCGTATGTCTGAGAATCCACGCCTTGGTTGCTGCAGTGGTAAACCCTATTATATTGATGAGGCAAGCGGCACACTGGTCAGCGAGAAATGCGGCAATGAAAATGCTATCGGTGCCAGTAAATTCTACCGCAAAGAATGTTTCCTGCAGATCGGCGGTTTTGTCCGTCAAGTGATGTGGGATGGGATCGACGGGCACCGTTGTCGGATGTTGGGCTGGATAGCCCGCAGTTGGGATGAATCAGATCTGCGTTTCATTCATTTACGGCCCATGGGGTCCAGCCATAAGGGCATCCTCACCGGCAGGATGCGGCATGGCTTCGGTCAGTATTTTATGGGCACCGGTTTGGTATACATGACCCTGTCAGCGCTGTACCGAATGACTCGGCCGCCGGTTATCATTGGTGGTCTGGCCATGTTGTGGGGATATATTCGAAGTCTGATTACGAGAAGTGAGCGACTTACAGATCCTGCTTTCCGTCGGTTTCTGCGAAAATACCAGTGGGCCTGCCTGTTTCACGGAAAAAGCAAGACCACAGCTCGATATGATCAACAGGGTGCCCTCTGCTGGAATCCTACTAAACCTGGTTTCCCTTTTGCTGGGTAGGGTTGAGGACGATGCCTCGCTAAATAACGTTTTAGCCCTTGGAACAGGGCATTAACTGGTGTTTTCCTGCATGAATAGCAGATTTTCAAGTTTGGATGGTTGGCGGGGAATTGCCATTCTATTTGTCCTGGCCGGTCATCTTCTGCCACTTGGTCCGAAAGTGTGGGAGATGAATGCTGCAATTGCAACCACCGGGATGGTCATCTTTTTCAATCTGTCCGGTTTTCTGATAACAAATATTCTCCTGCGCGATCAAAATGTTATGCCATTTTTGATTAGGAGATTGATGCGAATCGTTCCTCTTGCCTGGTTGGTGCTTTGTGTTACATTGTTCGGTATTGCTGCGAAATGGGAATTGTATCTGCCTCATCTTTTCTTTTATGCCAATTGGGAACCCATGGCAGTGTCTGGTCCAACCAGTCATTTCTGGAGCCTATGCGTTGAGATGCAGTTTTATTTTGCTATTGCTGCACTTGTTCTCATTTTTAAAAAAAAAGCTTTTTACATTCTTCCCCTTCTGTGTGTTGCAATAACATTATATCGGTGGCACAATAATGTAGGAATTGCAATCAATACATATTACCGGGTCGATGAGATATTGGCGGGTTGTATTCTGTCTTTGCTATACAATGGGAGCAAAGAATTTGTCAGAAGATTTTTCTGTTCGTTAAACCCGATCATCATGTTTTTGCTATTACTGGTTTCGGCTCACCCTCTGGGCGGTTTTTTTATGTACTTACGCCCGTATATCAGTATGATTATGATTGGTTCAACCTTGTTCAACGAGCAGGTATCCTGGTTGGGTCGCTTGTTAAAAAGCAGATTTCTGTTTTATATTGCAAGCATTTCTTATGCCTTATATGTAATTCATGGCGGCCTTCGTTATACTTGGCTGGCAGAGGGCGATACCATGGTACGTTATCTCAAACGGCCGCTCTTCTTTGTCACAACTTTTTTGTTAGCCCATATTTCTACCTTTTATTATGAAAAAAAATGGATAGACTTCGGGAAAAAAATAACTGCTCATTTTGTGAGTCCAACGAAATAATTTTTCTTCTCCCTCACGACAAGACGGGGAGTTACCTCTGAAATCGCTGTTCAAATTTAACCGGGGAACCGCATAATAATTGACAGATGAACTGCATTGCCTACTTGGCTCCGGAAATTCCGGCTCTTTCTGCAACCTTTGTCTATAATGAAATCTTAGCTCTTCAGGAGAGGGGCTACGAGGTTGTAGCCTTCTCAGTGCATGTGCCTGCCGCAGCAGTTCTGGAAAACCGAGTGGATGCCTTACGGGCAGCAACCCATTCTCTCTATCGCAAGGGATTCGCCGATTTTATACTGGCAGCCCTTTCCCTGTTGTGCGTCACACCTCGGGCTTTTTGTCGAACCATCAGCATGGTTTTGCACGATACCACCACAGTCGGCCTGCATAACAGGACCAGGATGGGACTTCTCTACCGCTTTTTTGCGGCTTGCCGAGTTGCATGCATCCTGCGACAAAAAAAATGCCGCCACATCCATGCCCATTTCGCCCATGTACCGACCGACATCGCCATGTACGCCGCGTCTCTGGCCGGTATTCCCTTTAGTTTTACTGCGCACGCCAACGATCTTTTTGAAAGGGGCTGGCTTTTATCCGAAAAAATTGCCCGCAGCGCATTTGCAGCCACCATCTCAGAGTTTAACCGGGATTTCATGGTTGTTCGGGGAGGAGAACGGGCCAAAATTCATATTGTACGCTGTGGTATAGACAGCGCACGATTTTCTCCCGCCCCTCCAAGGCGTATCTCCCCTCCGTATTTGATCGGAACCATTGGTCGGATGGTTGAAAAAAAAGGTTTTGATACCTTGCTCCATGCCATGGCCCTGCTGCGGAACAACGAGGTCGATTTTCATCTGGTCATCGCGGGTGGCGGTCCGCTGGAGCTTGAGCTGCGTGCGACCTCTGACCGGCTGGGTCTTACCAGTAGCGTGGAGTTCCCTGGCCCCATGGCAAACGAACTTGTGC
>CAITDH010000154.1 GCA_903891045.1 uncultured Desulfobulbaceae bacterium
CAATGGGGCAGCGCCATGGCCTTTGCCGCCGGCAAATTCGGTCTGGAGTGCAAGGTCTATATGGTACGGGTCTCCTTTGACCAGAAACCGTACCGGAAATCGATGATGCAGACCTTTGGCGCCGACATCGTCGCCAGCCCCAGCGAGGATACCAAGATCGGCCGTAAGATCAGGGAAGAATTTCCTGACACCGCAGGCTCCTTAGGGATTGCCATCTCCGAGGCCATCGAGGACGCCTTCTCCCGGGAAGACACCAAATACGCTCTCGGTTCCGTACTCAACCATGTCGTGCTCCATCAGTCCATCATCGGCCTGGAGGCCAAAAAGCAGATGGAGATTGCCGGGGACTATCCCGATGTCATCGTCGGCTGCTGCGGCGGCGGCTCCAACTTCGCGGGCCTGGCCACCCCCTATCTCCCGGATTATCTGGAAGGCAAGAAGATCAAGTTTGTGGGCGTCGAGCCCGCCTCCTGCCCGTCGCTAACCATGGGCAAGCTGGCCTATGACTTCGGCGATGTGGCCCAGACCACCCCACTGCTCTACATGTACACCTTGGGCCACGACTTCATCCCGCCGGGCATCCATGCCGGCGGCCTGCGCTACCATGGCATGTCCCCCATTGTCTCGGCCATGGTGCGGGAGAACATCATTGATCCGATCAAGGTGCATCAGCTCGAATGCTTCGAGGCCGGCGTGCTCTTTGCCCGCACCGAAGGCATCATCCCGGCACCCGAGACCTGTCATGCCATCCGCGGCGCGATCATTGAGGCCATGCGTGACAAGGATGATCCCAAGACCATCCTCTGCCACTTCTCCGGCCACGGCTTGATTGATATGGCCTCCTATGACAAATACTTCTCCGGCGATCTGTTCAACTACGACTACCCGGAAGAGGAGATTGCCAAATCCCTGGCCCGGCTGCCGCAAGTCTGATGGCGCAACCGGCCACCAGGGCAGCAACATTTCTGACTGCCATCTTGATCTGCCTCCATCCGTGTTGTCCTGGTCTGCTTCATGCCGGCCAGGACAACACGGCCTCACCTCTAGTCAGTCAGGGTGGCTATGCCCTGGCTCCCAACGGCCGCATTACCGCAGCCAAAAACAGCGAAGCGTCTTTTGTCCCGGCCTCCACCCTCAAGATCATCACCAGTCTTGCCGCCCTCGACATCCTGGGGCCTGATTATCGTTTCCCGACCCGGATATCCCGTGACCACGAGGGAAATCTCTACATCCAGGGCAGCGGCGACCCCTTTCTGCTCACCGAAAATATCACCGGAATCGTCCAAAAGCTACGTGAGGCAGGGGTACAGCAGGTGGGTAACCTGATCCTGGACGAAAGCGCCTTTGTCCTCAACACCCTGACGGATAGCTGCGACAATACCACCAATCCTTATGACGCCTGGAACAGCGGTCTGGCCGTCAACTTCAATGCCATCGCCATCCGGGTTGCCCCGGACCACACCGTTGCCGCCGATGACCCCAAAGTTCCCTTTCTGCCGATGATGCAGGCAATCGGGGCCACCCTGCCACCCGGCCACCACCATGTCAATGTCAATGCCTTTGCCGCAACCAGCTCGCTCTCCAACACCCAGCGCTACACGGGAGAACTCTTCGCGGCCCTGATGGAAAGACAGCAGATTGTAATCAAGGGGAAAATCATAGCGGGACAGACACCGACTGAGGCCACCCCTATTCTCACCTACTCATCGGAAAAGACGGTACGGGAGATGATCCAGCAGTGCCTGAAATACTCCAATAACTTTATCGCCAACCAGCTCTTTCTCGCCTGCGGGGCTGTCCGTTCCGGAACCCCCGCCACCTGGGACAAAGGGCGGGCCGCGCTGCGATCCTACATCAAAGAGGAACTAAAGCTGCCAGGAACAGAACTGTTAATGATTGAGGGTTCCGGCCTATCCCGCCGGAACCGGATCACCCCCAGGGCCATGATTACCGTCTTGCAGAAATTCGCCCCGTACAAGGAACTGCTGCCGGTAAAAAACGGCATCCCCCTCAAGTCAGGGACGCTCACCGGGGTCTATTGCTACGCCGGATACCTGCCGCAGCAACAGGACGCGCCGTTTGTCATCCTCCTCAATCAGCCTCAGAACAACCGGGATGAGATCCTGAAGATCTTGATGACAGGACAAAAGACAAAAACAACATTGACAGCCAGAAAGTAATATACATTCATGTCAATCACTCTCCATCGTCCTTCTCTTCATGATGGCCGAAGGGACATAACTGCTTCATGAGATCTGCAAAAGGGGTGTAGGTGGCCGTTGATTTCTTTTCTGTATCTGAATTCTGAGTTGGCAGCCATTCAGCGTCCAGGGCGCGAGAATGTTCGTTGTCATGGCAGTAGATACACAAAAGCTCCCAGTTGCTGCCATCGGGCGGATTGTTCCTGTAATTATGGTCTTTGTGATGAACTGTCAGCTCTCGCAGTTTTTTGCCGGAAAAATCACGGCCGCATTTTCCACAGACCCACGGGAGGATCTTCAGCGCTTGATCTCGATAGTCTATTTTTTTCATTCTCTTTTTATCCCTCAGCAGAGCCGGAAACTACTACAAAAAATGATACATCTGTATGATGTAGAAAATCAAACTGCTGTAGAAAAATAGCTTTCACACACTTCTCCACCGTCTATATGTCTATATTTAACCAGTCCAGAATATTTGAAAATATCTTAACTTTGATATCAAGAAACTATATACTAAATTGTTAAGTGAATGAATTACTCAAATTTCTACCCATTTCCCCGGAGGACAGCATGCAAGCACTCTACAACATGGTAATAGGCAGTGGACCATTCATTTTTATCGCATTTGTCTGGCTCGTGAGCTGCCTCAAGGTAGTGAACGAGTATGAACGACTGGTGGTGTTCACACTCGGCAAAGTGAACAAGGCTCCCAAAGGCCCCGGCCTTGTCTTCGTCTTCCGCCCCTTTCAGACGGCCGTACGGATCAGTCTTCGTACCGTGGTTCTGGATGTGCCAAGCCAGGACATAATCACTCGCGACAACGTGAGTCTGAAAGTCAGCGCTGTTGTCTACTTCAAGGTGATGGACGCCAAACAGGCTATCCTCGGCGTGGAGGACTACAACTATGCCACCAGTCAGATTGCACAGACCACTCTGCGATCCATTCTCGGTGAGGTGACCCTGGACGAACTGCTGGCGGATCGCGAGAAGCTGAGCCTGAGGCTCCGGGAGATCATCGATTCCTCTACCGAACCATGGGGCATTCAGGTCTCCGCCGTCGAACTCAAGAGTGTGGACCTTCCAGAACAGATCCAGCGCGCCATGGGAAAACAGGCCGAGGCCGAGCGGGAAAAGCGTGCCAAGGTTATTGCTGCAGAAGGTGAACTTCTGGCCAGCCGACAGCTACTGGAAGCCGCCAATACCCTCAGCCAGAACCCTGCCGCCATGCAGATGCGCTACCTACAGACGCTTACCGAGATCGCCGTGGAGAAGAACAGCACCATTGTTTTCCCCCTCCCAATTGAGCTGATGAAAGTGTTTGAAAAGCTTGGGGATAAGCAATAAGTCAGGGAAGATAAGAGAGACGTTAAACTATAAAGCAAGTCAACCAGCTAAACTACGTTCCCAGTAATGGGTGGTTGCTTCCCCTCTTTTGTATGTGCTTTTTGAAAAAAATAATGTCCCAACAAGTTACGACCTGACCTAAAAACTGTCAGGCAGGACATATACTCAGGAAGAAGCTAAAGTTGCAGTTCTTTTCAAATGCTTAACCTTGCCACTGGCTCCCTTCTGATATTTCTGTTTCGATGTTGCTGTTTGAGTGGGAGTATTATAGGGTATTCTTTATGATTTTGGCTGGAATTGGAGTGGGCTGTGCTCTTGGGTTTTTGCTGCCGAGGGTGTTGTCGGTGGTAGAGGATTAAAGGTCGTCCTCAGGGAACAATCCAGAGCATATTCCTTACCGATTTGAAGGGGGAAATGCCTGTTTTTGTCGGCTGTACCTTCCACTGGAAAGAAAGCGAATTCTAATCACCTAGCTTGATTGTGGTGCAGAATAGGGGCTGAGGATAAGTTTTTGTTTTCCTGCAGGTTCACCCGATAAAGCGATTACTTATCACCAATAGTTGGGTGATTGTTTGTTTAAGAGGTAAAAGAGTATAAGGCTTATTAAATTGCTCTTTTCAAGAGCATACAGGGATTCAAATAATTTTTATGGCTCTGCCCTATTTTCAGTTGAATGATTATCTTCATAACAAGACCAAGAAACCAAGCGAATAAAGGAGGTTTCGTTATGAAGATGGCCGAATGGATTCATCTGTCCAGTCTGTGCGTGAAAAGCTTTTAGCTACATAACTTCTCGCCAGACTTACCAATGTAGCCATTGCCAGCACCAAACAAGTGTGACATCGGGAACTATCTTTCATTCGACCAATCTGCCTCTGGTCA
>CAITDH010000155.1 GCA_903891045.1 uncultured Desulfobulbaceae bacterium
AGAAAGCCGGAGAGATAGGAGTCGGCCACCTCCTTGAGTTGACCGCTTACGTTGTTGAAGGCGATGACCTCAACCCGGCAGCCCATGTTCTGCAGGGCGATCACCAGACGGACGAAATCGCCGTCGCCGGTCAGCAGGATGATGCGGTCGAGGTTGCGGGCCTGGAGCAGGGCGTCAATGGCCAGGTCCATATCGGCGTTGGCCTTGGTGGTTAGGATCCCTTCGTCATCGACATAATGCTGCACATATTTTTTGATAACCTTGAAGCCGCATTGACGCAGGATGTCATGGTAGCGGTACAGCTTCTGACGGTATTCATGGTCATCCTTGGTGCGGGCTCGATCTTCCGCCAGATAGGAATTGGCCCGCAGGAGGACAGATTTTCCCAAGTTGGCCAGATCAATCAGGATGTCATAGCGCATGCCATAACCGCCGCACAGGCGGATGTTCTCGGCATCGACATAGATTCCAGTCTTCAGCATTTTTCAGGTCGTCCTTTTGTCGGGTTTAGGTGGAAGGTGGAAAGAGGCTGAAGACTGAAGGCTGAAGGAAGGATTTGAGCCCGTTATTGTTTTTCCCTTCGGCCTTCCAGTCCGGCTTCAGCCTGACGTCCTTCGGTCTTCAGCCTTCTTCATTTACTCCCATTCAATAGTGGCTGGGGGCTTGGAGGAGATATCAAAGACCACCCGGTTGACGCCGCGCACTTCATTGATGATCCGGCTGGAGATGGCCCCCAGCAGTTCATAAGGCAGTTTTGACCAGTCGGCGGTCATAGCGTCTTTGGAGTCCACCGCCCGCAGGGCAATGACATTCTCGTAGGTGCGGCCATCGCCCATGACCCCGACGGTCTGGATGGGGAGGAGCACGGCAAAGGACTGCCATACCTTGCGGTACCAGCCGCTCTTTTTCATCTCTTCAAGCACAATAACATCGGCCTGGCGCAGGATCTCCAGTCGCGCGAGATTGACCTCGCCCATGATGCGGATGCCCAGTCCCGGACCGGGAAAGGGCTGGCGGTAGATGGCTTCTTCCGGCAATCCCAGCTCAAGGCCCAGTTCGCGCACCTCGTCTTTGAATAGCTCGCGCAGCGGTTCGATCAGGTCCAGTTTCATGATCTCGGGCAGGCCGCCGACATTGTGATGGGATTTGATCGGGGCCTCGCCGCGGAAGGAGACCGATTCGATCACGTCGGGATAGAGGGTGCCCTGGGCCAGGTAGTTGACCTCGCCCAGTTTTCTTGCTTCTTCTTCAAAGATCTGGATAAAGCCAAGACCAATACGTTTGCGTTTGATCTCCGGGTCAACAACGCCTGCCAGTTCACCCAGAAAGAAGTCGGTGGCCTCGACATCAATGAGCTTGAGCTTGGTTTTTTCTTTGAAAAAACGGAGGATGGACTCGGTCTCACCAATGCGCATCAGGCCGTTATTGACATAGATGCAGGTCAGTTGATCGCCGATAGCGCGATGGATCAGGGCAGCGGTGACCGAGGAGTCAACGCCGCCGGAGAGGGCGCAGATGACCTTGTTGGTGCCGACCTTGTTCTGGATCGCCTGGACCGTTGACTCGATAAAGGAATGCATAGTCCAGTCCGGCTGGCAGTCGCAGAGGCCAAAGATGAAGTTGCGCAGGATATCGGTGCCGATCAGGGTATGGGCAACCTCAGGATGGAACTGGACCGCGACAAAAGGTCTGTCCTTGTGCCGAAGGGCAGCAAAGGGGGAATGGCTACTAATGGCCGTGGCCTCAAATCCCTCCGGTGACACTTCCACCCGGTCGCCATGGCTCATCCACACCTGATGATGCACGGGACTGGTCTCCAGCCCGGCAAAGATCCCACCGGTAAACTGGACGGAGAGTTCAGCCTTGCCAAATTCCCGTTTTTCCGCCTTTTCGACCTTACCGCCCAGTTGCTGGATCATGAGTTGGGCCCCGTAGCAGATGCCCAGTATCGGCAGTCCCAGTTCAAAGAGAGCAGGGTCGGATAATGGGGCATCAATGTCGTAGACTGAGGCCGGTCCACCAGAGAGGACAATGCCAGCCGGGGCCAGGGTCTTGATCTTTTCAAGGGAGGTGGAATAGGGATGGATCTCGCAGTACACTTTCTGCTCACGGATACGCCGGGCAATAAGCTGGGTGGTTTGGGAGCCGAAATCAAGGATGAGGATTTTTTTCATGATAAGAGAAGGTTTAAATTTAAAATTTGAAAGTTAATGGCTTCCAGCCCCCGAAGCGGATGATTGCATCTGTTTCCAGATCATGCCGTTCGATAGTTTGGTGCCTCTTTGGTGATGATCACGTCATGGACATGAGATTCCCGCAGGCCGGCGGCGGAGATGCGGACAAATTTAGCCTTTTCTCGTAACTCTTCAATGGTGCCGGCACCGACATAACCCATACCGGAACGAAGTCCGCCCAGGAGCTGGTAGATAACATCGGCCAGTGGCCCACGGTAAGGGACTTTTCCTTCAATGCCTTCGGGGACCAGTTTGGATTGGCTGCTGACCTCAGACTGGAAATAGCGGTCGGAGGAACCTTTGCGCATGGCGCCAATCGAGCCCATGCCCCGATAGCCCTTATAGGTTCGGCCCTGATACAAAAAGGTCTCGCCGGGGGTCTCATCGGTGCCGGCAAAAAGTGAGCCGATCATAATTGCATGGGCCCCGGCGCCAATGGCCTTGGCCAGATCACCCGAGTGTTTGATCCCGCCATCGGAGATAATGGGAATCCCATGTTTGGCAGCCGCCGCCACACAGTTTTTCAGGGCGCTCATCTGCGGTACCCCTACACCGGCCACAATGCGGGTGGTACAGATTGATCCTGGCCCCACACCGACCTTGACTGCATTAGCGCCGGCCTTAATCAGGGCGAGAGTGCCTTCGTAGCTGGCTACATTACCGGCAATGACCGGCAGATCAGGAAAGGCGCTCTTGATGGCCTCGACCGCTCGCAGCACCCCACGGGAGTGACCATGGGCCGAGTCCATGACTACTACATCGACGCCTGCGTCCACCAGCTTCTGGGCGCTTGCCTCAATACCAGGGCCAACACCGAGGGCCGCGCCTACCAGGAGACGGCCCAGATGATCCTTGGCGGCCAGGGGATATTTTCGTATTTTTTCCAGGTCCTTGATGGTGATCAGTCCGGCCAGATTGCCGTTGTCATCGACCACCAGCAGTTTTTCAATGCGGTGTTCATGGAGCAGGGCCTTTGAGTGTTCCATGTCAATACCCACCCTGGCGGTCACCAGGTTTTTGCTGGTCATGACATCGCCCACCCGCAGGTCGCTGTCAGAGACAAAGCGCAGGTCGCGATTGGTGACAATACCCACCAGTTTCCCCTCGCGCAAGACGGGCAGACCGGAGATCTTGTATTTGGCCATGATCTTCTCTACATCGGCCACAGATTGATCCTCACGGACGGTGATTGGGTCGATGATCATCCCTGATTCTGATTTCTTGACCTGCTCCACCTCTTTGGCCTGTTTGGCGATCCCCATATTTTTATGGATAATGCCGATTCCCCCTTCCCTGGCCATGGCAATGGCTGTCCGGTGTTCGGTAACCGTATCCATGGCGGCGCTGACGAGCGGAGAGTTCAGGGTGAGGGTGTCAGTTAACCGGGTGACAAGGGAGACTTCATTGGGAAGAACCTCTGAGGCTGAGGGGACAAGCAACAGGTCATCGAAGGTAAGGGCTAACTCTATGGTGTCTGGTAACATGGGAGGCTCCTGGAACAAGGTTCAAATGAACAGAATGTACTGAATTTAAGAGTTTTCAGTTTTCACTTTTCAGTGTTAAATACAGGGGATTGATGAGATAGGAGAGAGATTTGCTGAAAAAGCATTCTGTCTCCTGAACAGTGTAGCATTTCAAGATAAAAGCTTAAACCTTTTTCGGGGTTGACCCATTTTTGTCTTGTGTTGTCTTTGCAGAAAGAGGAGAAAGGAATCCATGCTTATAAATATTAATCCTGACAATCCCCAACTGCGCCTGATTCAGCAGGTTGTTGAGCACCTGCAATCCGGGGCGATTATCTGTTATCCTACGGATACCGGTTATGGTGTCGGTTGCGATCTGTTTCATCAAAAGGCGATTAAACGATTGATGCAGATAAAGAAAAGACCCGAAGGCAAACCCTTTTCTTTCATGTGTTCCAGTCTGACCAATATCAGCGAATATGCCCATGTGTCAAATACGGCCTATCGGTTGATGAAAAAAAATCTGCCGGGGGCCTATACATTTGTCCTGCCCGGAACCAAGCTTGTTCCTAAGATTATGGCGACAAAGCAGAAAACCGTCGGTATCCGGGTTCCTGCCAATCCTATCTGTCTGTTGCTGTTGGAAACTCTTGGCAATCCTCTAGTCAACACCAGTATCCCGGTAGAAAGTGAACATCCTGTGCCGACTGAAGCCTATGAAATCGAGATGATTCTTGGGAACAGGGTCGAGGTCATTATCGACGGAGGACCGGTCTATCCAGATCCCTCGTCGCTCATTGATCTGACCGGCGATCATCCTGAGATATTGCGCGAAGGGAAGGGTAATATTGCCCCATTTCTGAGATGAACCGTTAGTAAATAAATAACATGGCCATATGAATGGCCAGACCGCGTAAGAGGAGTTACGGAGTGGACGCCATCAAAATATTTCCTTTGGGGCGTCCTTTCCGTAAGTGGTGCTTGGCCATTTGACCTGCCGGCGCTCGCAATGACCTGCGATGGATTTTCGAAATATCGCAGACTTGCTTTGCAATGACCTTTGTCTCTAATCCTTTATTAATGGAGCTTTCAAGGATCTGCTCATGGTAAAGTGAATGGTCTTCCTTTCTGGAATATCCATTATGGTCCCGGTTTTTGGATTTTTAGTGGTTCGTGCCTTACGTTTTCGGAGGGAAAAACTGCCAAAACCTCGAAGTTCTATTCTCCTTTTTTCCGTTAAGGCATTCCTCATTGTTGTTAGCATGATGTCAAGGGCGGCGGTCACATCCCGCTTAGGGAGAGAGAGATCCATGCTGACCTGATCGATAAGTTCCTTTTTTAACATGTTCAATCGTCTTTCATTTAAAATGATGATTATAAAAAAAGGTTGTTTCACCATGATAAATTTTTCAAGGCGAAACAACCTCTTATGTGCTCAGGCAAGCCCCGCAGGTCGCTTTCTTACGACTTGTCGGCTTGGAAATGTTGCCTAATTTTCTTCGGTCTGTCCACTGGCGGCGGCCTTCATCAGGTCGCCTAAGGTGGCAGGAGCGGCAACAGCGGCCGCAGAAGCAGATTCTTCTTTTTTGGATGCTGTTTGGCTGGCTTCGACTGGCTCCTCACTATCGCCATCGAGAGTCTTGATGGAGAGGCCAATCTTCCGGTCTTTTGCGGATACATTAATAACAATTGCCTTCAGGGTGTCACCAACCTGATAGACGCCAACCGGGGTCTTGATTTTTTCTTTGCTGATCTCGGAGACATGCACCAGTCCTTCAATCCCCTCTTCCAGTTGCACGAATACGCCAAAGTCAGTGACGTTGGTGATGGTGCCCTCGATGATGGTTCCGGATGGATATTTGTTGTAGGCAGCCTGCCATGGATCGGGCTCAAGTTGTTTGATGCCGAGGGAGAACCGCTCGTTTTCCTTGTCAATCTTCAGGACAACCGCCTGGATGGTCTGGCCCTTAACATATTTTTCCGAAGGATGCTTGATCCGCTCAGTCCAGGAAAGATCAGAGACATGAATCAGTCCGTCAATCCCGTCTTCAATGCCGATAAAGACACCAAAGTCTGTGATATTTTTAACTTTTCCTTCGATTATGGCGCCGACCGGATATGAATCGGTGACCAGATCCCAAGGATTGGGTTGTAACTGTTTCATGCCGAGTGAGATCCGTTTGGTCTCAGGTTCGATATTGAGAACCATGACCTCAACCTCATCCCCTACGACGACGATCTTGGATGGATGACGGGGTTTCTTTGACCAGGTCATTTCAGAGACATGGATCAGCCCTTCAACACCTTCTTCCAGTTCAATAAAGACACCGTAATCAGTGATGGAAACGACCTTGCCCATTGTCTTTTCGCCAATAGGGTAACGGGTGGTAACGGTTGCCCATGGGTCTTCTTTCAGTTGTTTAACACCGAGGGAGACGCGATCATTCTCCTTGTCGTATTTGAGAACCTTGACCTCCAGTTCCTCGCCGACTTTGTACAGTTTTGCCGGATGGGAGACCCGTCCCCAGGAGAGATCGGTGATATGACAGAGACCGTCCATGCCGCCCATGTCGATGAAGAGACCATAGTCGGTGATATTGGTGATCGCGCCTTTGATGATCTGTCCTTCCTGCAGAATGGAACGCATTTTCTCGCGCAACTTGTTGCGGTCATCCTCAAGGATGGCGCGGCGGGAGATAACCACGTTATTGCGTTTGCGGTTAAACTTGAGCACCTTGAAAGAAAAGGTCTCGCCGATGAGCGCATCCAGGTCTTTGACCGGACGCAGATCAATCTGCGAATAAGGAAGAAAGGCTGGGACGCCAACATTAACAGACATGCCGCCCTTGACCCTGTTATCGATCTTGCCTTCAATGGTACCGCCTTCTTCCTGAATCTTGGCAATATCTTCCCAAACCTTTATGGCAATTGCTTTTTCCCGTGACAGAAGGAGGCCACCTTCTTCTTTGCGACGTTCAATAAAGACCTCAAATGTGTCGCCGATTTGAATTTCTTTACCTTTCTCCAGCTGGAATTCGGATTTGGCAACATAGCTCTCTGCCTTATCTCCGACATCAACAAGGACATAACCATCGACGACGCCGATGATGGTGCCCATGGTTACATCGCCAACGTTAACGACGCTGCTGTTTTCATCCATCTCAAAGAGTTCCGCAAAACTCAACTCTTCGTCATTGTTTGTTTGTGTGAGTGCCTCGGTCATGGGTTTTCGCTCGTGCTGCCGGTAGGGGCCAGGTTGTAAGGGTTGATCTTTATCGTTTGTTGAAGAAACGATGCCCGTAATGTCTAAAAGATAAAGGAACGGACCTTGTATCTTTTTTAAGAGAAAGAGCACTATATAGCAAAAGAAAAATGGAAAGACAAGCACTTCTTGTTTTGTTGAGAGAAAAAACGGTCCGGAAATCATTGACTCGCTAAGGGGGGCAATTTTTTCTTTACGGTTCAGTACCCTCTGGAGTAAATAGGGAAAAGTAAAAAGTGAAAGGGGAAGAGCAAGGTGGGGATTGTCTTTTGTCTCATGCATTTTTTCTTTCCTGTTTTTTGTTCCTGAAATAATTCAAAGAATTGAACATCCTGTAAAAAATGGCAGAGATAAAAAGCACCATGGATATGGTTATGGAACGGGCTGCCCGAATGGCTTCCCGTGCGGTTGGGCAGCCTGATTCTCAGGAATCGGAACGTACAGGGATGCGTTTGGCTGCTGAATATATCGGTCTTGCCTTGGATGATCTCGGGCAGGCACTTGCCGGGCAGGCGGCGACTGAGCAGATGGCGGTGCGCAGGGGCATGGCCCAGGCCCTGTTGCGCAATATCGTCCTGCCGCGTGATGAGGCCTTGATGGCCACAAGTCTTCGGGCCATGCAGGGTCTGGTGGAGATGGAGCAATCGGCAGGAGATATGATCGCCGTTTGCGCCGAGTTGAAACAGATCCTTGAGCAGTATAATCAGCATAAAGAGCAGATCAGAAAGCAGCTTGAAGACGCAGTCCGCGCCCAGCTTGATCAGAAACTTGGGGGCCAGCAAGGGGCTGTTGCCGGGGGCAGGATGTCAATGGATCCAGCGATGCACCCCATGTTTCAAAAGGAGTGGACAAGGATGAAGGCCGAGCTGAACCAGCAATACAATCAGGCGCTCGATCAACGCAAAGAGATGCTGGCGCAGCGTTTTGCCTAATGCGCTATCAGCAACGAATAGACAAGATTCAGGCTGTCTTGCGCCGGAAAAAGCTTGATGCCCTGCTGGTCAGTCAACCGGAGAACAGGCGGTATCTGAGTGGTTATTCGGCGCTTGATCATGGTATCGCTGAGACTGCGGGGCTATTGCTCATTCCGGCCAAGGGCGATTCCTGGCTCCTGACGGATTTCCGTTTCAAACTGCAGGCCGAGGCTGAGGCCGGCTTTCTCCGTATCGGTCTCTATCCTAAAGGGCTGTTAGCCTTACTGCGGGAGATGCTGCCGGATCTGGGGATCCGTACCCTTGGTTTTGAAAGTCATTATACCCTCCATTCTTTTGTCGAAAAGCTGAACGGACTGAGCGAAAAGACAGGTGTGCGCTTTGTCCCGACCACAGATCTGGTGGAAAGGCTGCGGGTAATCAAGGATGAGGATGAGATCGCCAAGCTGCGGGCCTCGGTTGACCTGAATGAAAAGGTCTTTGACGAGGTGTACAGCTCCATTTGTCCCGGCCAGACTGAACGAGAGATTGCCCTTGTCATTGAGTCCACCATGCGCCGGATGGGTGCCCAGTTCCCGAGCTTTGACACGATTGTCGCAACGGGCAGCAACAGCGCCTTACCGCATGCGGTTCCCGGCCCGGTGGCCATCGAAGGTGGCCAGCCCGTAATGATTGATATGGGATTGATTCTCGATGGCTATTGCTCTGATATGACCCGGACCTTTGTCGTTGGCGAGCCGGACGACCGTTATCTGGCTATCCACCGGCTGGTGCGCCGGGCCCAGCTTGCGGCTATTGAGGCGATTCGGGCGGGAGTTGCCGCGGCCAAGGTCGATACAGTCGCCCGTGATATCATTGCTGCTGCCGGATACGGCCAGGCCTTCGGTCACTCTCTAGGGCATGGTGTGGGGCTGGCCGTCCATGAAGAACCGCGCCTTTCTTCCCGGAATGGAAAGAAGTTGCAGGCCGGAATGGTGGTGACTGTTGAACCCGGTCTTTACCTTCCTGGTTGGGGTGGTGTTCGGCTTGAAAATATGGTAGTCGTCCGTGCAGACGGCTGTGAACTGCTCAATAAAAATTCAACCTGGCTTGATCTGTGAACACTATGGGCGTACGTAAATATTTTGTTCTTGATACCAATGTCCTGCTCCACAACGCCGAATCTCTCACCTCTTTTGATGATAATTATGTGATCCTGCCGATGACGGTTATCGAGGAACTGGATAATTTCAAGCGTCATAATGATGAATTGGGGCGCAGCGCCCGTCACGTAATCAGGCAGATTGATCAGCTTCGTTCTCAGGGTTCACTGAAAGATGGGGTGACCATGGCAAACAGTGGTATCCTGCAGATTATTGTCGAGCATAAGGAGATGCCGGGTATCTGTATTGATATGTCTGTACCCGATAACCGAATCCTGGCAGTGGCCAATGCCCTGCACCTGGAAGGAAAAAAGGTGATCTTTGTCTCCAAGGATATCAATGCCCGGTTGAAGGCTGATGCCCTTGGCATTGATGTGATGGATTTTGAGAAGCAGAAGTGTAATTTTGATGAACTTTACACGGGCTGGCGAGAGATTCAGGTCGCAACCGAGATGGTAGATCGCTTTCATGAGGGGAAGAGTCTGGAGACAGAAGGGTTTGATTTCCTGCTCAATGAGTTTGTCTTGTTGCAGGATGCCGCAAACCCCAAGCACTCAGGACTGGGTAGGGCGGTGGGGCCAAATAGCCTGGTCCATCTTAATGCCAGTTTTGAGAGCGTCTGGAATGTTCACTCGCGTTCCAAGGAGCAACGGATGGCCCTTGAGTTGCTTATGGATCCAAAGATCAGTCTGGTGACGCTTATCGGTCAGGCTGGTACCGGCAAGACCTTGCTGGCTCTCGCCGCTGGTCTTGAATGTGTCCTCCATCAGCAAGGTTATGAGAAATTGTTGGTATCCCGGCCGATTATTCCTATGGGGAAGGATATTGGCTATCTGCCGGGTACAAAAGATGAAAAACTGTCTCTATGGATGCAGCCGATCTTTGATAATCTTGTCTATCTGATGCAAAAAGATCATCGCAACGAGGAAGGCACGGTTCAGCAGAAGGTGAACATGTTGCTGAAGGACCAAATGGTGGAGCTTGAGGCCCTGACCTATATTCGTGGACGTTCCATTCCTAAACAGTTTGTCATTGTTGATGAGGCCCAGAATTTGACCCCACATGAGGTGAAAACTATTATCTCCCGGGCTGGTGAAGGGACGAAAATGGTGCTTACCGGTGATCCGCAACAGATCGATAACCCGTATCTTGATTCCTCGTCGAACGGTCTTTCGTATGCCGTGGAAAAATTGAGAGGACAGTCTCTCTATGGTCATGTGACCTTGAGTAAAAGCGAAAGAAGTCCGCTATCGGCCATTGCCGCCGAGTTGTTGTAATAAAATAATATGGCTCTGCCCTATTTTCAGTTGAATGATTATCTTCATAACAAGACCAAGAAACCAAGCGAATAAAGGAGGTTTCGTTATGAAGATGACCGAACTGTCTCTTCTAGAATGGCAGCGTCGATTTGGTACCGAAGAAGCTTGTGCCGGGGCTTTGACCCGAGTGAGATGGCCGGATGGATTCATCTGTCCAGTCTGTGCGTGAAAAGCTTTTAGCTACATAACTTCTCGCCAGACTTACCAATGTAGCCATTGCCAGCACCAAACAAGTGTGACATCGGGAACTATCTTTCATTCGACCAATCTGCCTCTGGTCA
>CAITDH010000156.1 GCA_903891045.1 uncultured Desulfobulbaceae bacterium
GACACCTATACCGCCGGTCACACCGAGCGCGTTGCCAGGTATTGTCAACTGATTGCCAAGGAAATGGGCATTGACAGCCACGAGAGAGCAAAACTCGGCAAGGCGGCCATCCTCCATGATATCGGCAAGATAGCCACTCCGGATTCGGTTCTTCTCAAACCCGGAAAACTCAGCAATCTGGACTATGATCTGATCAAGCTCCACGCCACCGCCGGCTATGAAATGCTCTCCAACATTGAGATGTACAAGGATCTGGCTGAAATCATTCGCTACCACCATGAACGCCATGACGGCAAAGGCTATCCCGCCGGACTCAAGGGTGATGATATTCCCTTTCTTTCCCGCATCCTGACCGTTGCCGATGCCTTCGACGCCATGACCACCAACCGTATCTATAAATCACGAAAAAAAATTCAGGAGGCACTGGCTGAGATTGAATCTCTCAGCGGCAGCCAGTTTAACCCGGAAGTTGTCGCCGCCGCCCTCAAGGCGCTCAAAGACACACCACTCCCTGAGGCAGTCACCCAGACACCGACCACGGATATAGAAAAAAAACGATTTGCTTATTTCTTTAATGACAAACTGACGGGACTGTTCAATGAAGACTACCTGAGGATATTCCTGCAGAACAACCAGAATCTTCAGGAATATCCATGCCTTCATATCCTGCATCTGACAAATATTCTGGAGTTCAATAAGCGGGAGGGGTGGGAGCGAGGGAATAGCCTTATTCAGGAATTTGCTGTCGAATTGCAGACTCATTATCCTGAAGCCCTGCTGTTCAGGGCCTACGGCAATGACTTTGCCGTTCTTACCAGAACGCATTTTGATATGGCCGGAAATGCCTTCGACTCCTTTACCAGCATTACCAACCTGAAAATCACAGTTGACCCCCAGCATATTGATTTACGCAAAGACACAATCTACACCCTTGATAAACTCGAAAAAATGGTGATTTCCAGTCCACCTGCAAACGATATGGGAATTACAAAGCAGTTATAAACACTCTCCATTCTCTATATCATCTTCCTGAAATTTCCTGCCGCATTGTCCTTTAATCCCTGATCGATACCAACAGCAAGGCCTCCCACAGTTCCTCGACCAAATCGCGCTCAGCCGGACTGAGTTGCACGGTGGGCTTCGAATTCAGGCATCGGCGAAGCAGCATCCTGGCGGCAAGGCCAAGCTCAGGAAGCGGGCGGCCCAGTCTGGGCTGAAGACGCAGGGGCAGCAAAGGAATCCTGAGCGGCCCAGCCAGACAAGGGTTTGTTCGTAGAAGGGTCTGCGATTCGAGTCGGCAGGAACCCTGCCCTTTGCGGACAAGATAGAGGATGAAGTTGTGGGCCAGCTCGCCATCCGTTTCGGCCTGAGCCAAACGTTTGAGTTCCCTGGCTGGTTCGAGGAGGGCTCCGGGGTGGCCGGCAAGAAGGATCTCAAGGCCGCTCTTGTCAAGCAGACATTGCAGGGCTTGCACCGTGAAGGTCTGGACCTGGGGATGGAGAAAGGCATCGGCCAGACCTGCGGTAAAGGCAGTATCCGCGCCAGGCTCGCGCAGGCGCTGCCCCAGCCTGGAGTCACCGCCAAGCCGGTCGCGCAGACATCTGACGCCTTTCACATCCCGCACTCCCAGACGCCGCAAGGCCCGCCGCGCCGCCTCGATACCCCGGCGCGCCGCATGACTGTACAGCATAACCCGCAGGATTCCACCCGGCGCCAGACGCGCGGTCAGCGCCTGGAGACCGGCCAAAGGATCGCCCAGATGGTGCAACACCCCATAGGCATCGATCAGGCCAAAGGGACCTGGGGCAATGGCTGGGTCATTGAGATCACCTGCCTGCGAGGTCACATTCAGGCAGCCATGCAGCAGGCAATGAAGCCTGGCCCGCCGCAAGCTGGATCGGGAAAGGTCAAGGGCCATGATCTCGCTGGCAGGATTAGCCACGGCAAAGGGATAGGGGGAAAAGCTGCCACAACCGGCAACCAGAATCCGCTGATAGTGCAATGGCGGCCGACAGCCATTGGCGTAGCCCCACAGCGCCTCCAGATTCAGGGCGTAGGTGTCCGCCCGCCGCACCGAGGCCAGCAGCGGATAATGGGGATAGGGATGGGTTTCGTAATGACGGCGCACCGCCTCTTGCTGAAAAACGGAGCCCTGTCCTGACAATCCATGCCCTTGCCCTGAATTTGATGACACCTTCTGCTCTCTCAAGGCCTGTTCATCCCCTTTCCTTCTGCCCGTATTGCTCAAAACTGACCTTGTCATCAAGAAGCGACGACCGGGGATGCCCTGCTGGCTGTTCCGCCGGATAGCCCATGGCAATGATCGCCTCCACCGCCATCCCCTCCGGCAATTTCAGGAGTTCGGCCACGTACTCCTGCGCCATCTGGTGGGCGTCATGTTCACGCAGACGAATCTGGACCCAGCAACTGCCAAGGCCAAGATCCGTGGCCGCCAGATGGAGAAGAATCGAGGCGATAGAGCAATCTTCCACCCACACGTCGCATTTTGTCGGGTCGGCACAGACGACAATGGCCAACGGCGCATTCTTCACAAATGTTGCGCCATGCGGTTTGGCCTGAGAAAGCCGGGCCAGGGTCTCTTGCTCGGTGACCACCACAAACTCCCACGGATTCAGGCCCCGCGAGGAGGGTGCGCGCAACATGGCCTCGATCAACAGATCAATCTTCTCCTGTTCAACCAGCCGATCCTGAAACCGACGAATACTTCTTCTGGTTCGTAACAGATCAATAAACATCTTCTCCTCCCGTTTAAAATGGTTTAGGAATGGATTCAATTCGTCAATGCCGGAGGGACGCGTGCGTCTCTCTATTGCCTGCCCCCTGATTTTACCTTCTTTCATCCCTTAGCACGCCAACAAAAATCACTTTCTTCCAGAAAAAAACTAAAAAAGACCTTTCCTTGATTTAGGTCAAGGAAAGGTCTCCTCTTAAACGCTAAAGTGTCAGACATAAACGATCTGATTCGTAAAAAAATTTCACTTCAACAAAAATGTAACATATACTGTGTTAAGCACTTTTTCACTCACCCCAACCCAAGGAGTAAAAACCATGTACTGTAATCAATGCGAACAAACAGCTAAAGGAATCGCCTGCACCACCATCGGTGTCTGCGGCAAGACTGAACCTGTAGCCGGCCTAGAAGACCTTCTCACCCACGCCGTTCAGGGCCTTTCCCTGGTTGCTGATGCCGGCCGCAAGGTCGGTGTTGTTGATAATGCTGTTGATCGTTTCACCTGTGAGGCCATTTTTTCCTGCCTCACCAATGTGGATTTTGACCCCGCCCGTTTTGGCGTCCTGATCCACAAGGCCGTGGCCCTGCGTGAGACCCTCAAGGCCGAGGTCAAGGCCGCCGGCGGCAAGATTGATTTTCCCGCCGCCGCTGCCACCTTTTCCCCATCCGATTCCCTGACCGGTTTGGAAGAGCAAGGCGCCGCCCTGAATTACATCAACACCCTCGACGCCAACCCCGACCTGCAATCCCTGAAGCAGATCACCATGTACGGCCTGCGCGGCCTTGCCGCCTATGCCGACCATGCCGCCATCCTTGGCCAGGAAGACGACTCTGTCTATGCCTTCGTCCATGAGGCCATGGCCACCCTGACCACCGAGCAGGGATTGAACGAACTGGTAGCCCTCGCCATGAAATGCGGCCAGGTCAACCTGAGGGCCATGGAACTGCTGGACGCCGGCAACACCGGAACCTACGGTCATCCTGTCCCTACCCCTGTACCGCTGGGCCACATCCCCGGCAAGTGTATCCTGATCACCGGTCATGATCTCAAAGATCTGGCCATGCTCCTGGAGCAGACCAAGGACAAGGGCATCAACATCTATACCCATGGCGAGATGATGCCCTGCCACGGCTATCCTGAGTTGAAGAAATACAGCCATTTTTATGGCCACTTCGGCACCGCCTGGCAGAACCAGCAGAAGGAGATGCCCGAGTTTCCAGGTGCCATCCTCTTTACCACCAACTGCATCCAGAAACCCAAAGACACCTACAAGGCCAATGTCTTCACCACCGGTCTGGTTGGCTGGCCGGATGTCGCCCACATTGACAATCACAAGGACTTCACTCCCGTAATCAACCGCGCCCTGGCCCTGCCCGGGTTCACCGACACCGTGGACAAAGGTTCCGTGCTCGTGGGTTTTGCCCGCAACACCGTACTCGGCGTGGCCGACAAGGTCATTGCTGCGGTGAAATCCAAGGCCATCCGCCACTTCTTCCTGGTAGGCGGCTGTGACGGCGCCAAACCCGGCCGCAATTACTACACCGAGATCGTCGAGCAGATCCCCGCTGACTGCATGATCCTGACCTTGGCCTGCGGCAAGTTCCGCTTCTTTGACAAGCAACTCGGCGATATCGGCGGCATCCCCCGACTCCTTGATATTGGTCAGTGCAACGACGCCTACTCCGCCATCCAGATCGCGGTGGCCCTGGCCGGTGCCTTTGAGTGCGGGGTCAATGACCTGCCCCTGTCCATGATCCTTTCCTGGTACGAGCAGAAGGCGGTCGTTATTCTTCTCACCCTGCTGAGCCTCGGGATCAAGAACATCCATCTTGGACCCACACTGCCGGCCTTTATCACCCCCAATGTTTTGAATGTATTGGTGGAGAACTTCAACATTAAACCGGTTACCACTCCCGAGGCGGATTTGAAGGCAATCCTGGGATAAGCACAGGCCATTGTTTCCCCCGGCAGGGTACGGCTCAGCTCAGCGTACCCTGCTTTTTAGAAATATTTTTGCAAGAAAACACTCAACAAAGAATCCTCCCCCAAAAGAGATCTCGGATATGAACCCAGACAAGCAAAAGAGTGAGAGCTATTTCGGCAAGATGAAGGGCATTACCCAAAGCCCGCCGGCCGTGAGTATCTCCGAGATCTGGTGGTCATGGATTGGCGCATTTTTGGGTATCTCCGCGCTTTCGTATATTCATTTCAATATATGCCTTACCAGCACCGACATAGAGATGTTGGTGGGTTCTTTTGGCGCCTCGGCGGTGCTGATCTACGGCGCCATCAAAAGCCCCCTGGCTCAGCCACGGAATCTTATCGGTGGCCATATCATCTCGGCCATCATTGGCGTTGCCTGCTACAAACTCCTGGGAGCGGGAATAACAACCATCGCCTTTGTCGATCCCAACTCTTTCATTGGCGATACCTGCTCCATATTATTTGGAACACCGCACATGTGGATTGCCTCGTCTCTGGCCGTAGCCACGGCTATTGCCGCCATGCATGCCACAAAAACCCTGCATCCGCCAGGAGGTGCGACCGCGCTTATTGCCGTTATGGGCAGCGACCGGATCCACAATCTGGGATTCCTTTATCCCCTTATCCCTGTGGCCGCCGGGGCCTTGATCATGCTGATCGTGGCGCTTCTGGTAAACAATATCCCCAAAAGCCGAAGGTATCCTGAATTCTGGCTTTAAGGACTGCTTAAAAACAAAAAATGTCAATAAACTTAAGAAGATGACCAGCAATAAAAAGACATTCACCATCATCCCCGGCCTGAACATGGGACTCTTTTCTCCCCAGGAGCTGGAACAGATTGTCGCCATCATCAATAAACACGACGTCCCCATGACCAAGATTACTGGAGCCCAACGTCTGGCCCTCCTTGGCATGGACGAGGAAGACCAGATGAAACTCAAGGCCGAACTTAAACCCCTGACCCGGCCGGTGGCCGTCAACAGTTTCCATTATGTCCAGGCCTGCCCCGGCTCCAAGTGGTGCAAATTCGGCACCAGCGATGCCCCGGCCCTCGGCGCACGGATTGAGCAGATCTCCTTTGCCGAACCCCTGCCCGGCAAGGTCAAGATCGGGATCGCCGGCTGCCGGATGTGCTGCACCGAACCTTATGTCCGGGATATCGGCATCTTTGCCTCGAAAAAAGGCTGGACCCTGGTCTTTGGCGGCAATGGTGGTGGCAATCCCCGTATTGGCGACATCGTGGCTGAAGGGCTCACCGACGATCAGGTGATCGACCTGCTGCAGAAATGTCTGGCCGTGTATCAACAGAATGCCAAAACCAAATCACGGACCGCCCGCTTTATGGAACGTTTCGGCATTGACGCGCTTAAACAGGCCGTCTTGAGCGAATAGGAGAGACTATCATGCAATGCCCTGGACAGGATAACCGATACTGGAACGGCGCGGCTGTTTTTGACATCCCCTGCCCCCACTGCGGAAATGTACTGGAATTTTTCAAGGATGACAGTCAGCGCACCTGCAAACAGTGCGGACACAAGGTACTGAACCCCAAGATAGATTTTGGCTGCGCCTCGTACTGCCCCTATGCCGAGCAGTGCATGGGCACGCTTCCTTCAGATCTGCGAGCCAAAGCTGGGGACCGGTTCAAGGACCGGCTGGCGGTCGCAGTACGCAAACGCATGATCGATAAGGAACAGACATATCGTCTGGTCACCACCAGGGCGGAGTTTGGTGAAAAGCTCTGCCAGGAAGAGGGCGGGAACATGGCAGCCATTGTCGCCGCCGCCCTGCTCACCGAGACTGATCTCCCTCTGGCTCTGCTGACAGAGCTTTCGGCCGAAGAAAATCTTATCAAGGAGGTGAACCAACTCTTGACCTTCAAACCCGCCATGAACGATGAAGAGGCAAAGTCAGCAGCCATCTTCCATGACGCCTGTCTCCTTGGCAGTATGAGCCTGGGTATGGTTGCAGATCCAACGGCGCCGTGCCTGACCGCAACGGGAACACAGGAAGCAGAAAAGATAAAGATCCAAAGCAACCCATAAAAGAAGAAGCCCCCAATGCCTTTATTGGTTTGCCCCATTGGGATAATAAGCAGAAAATTCAATTAGCCGTTGCAAAAAATAACATGGCCATTTGGATATTCGGAACGGCATAAGGAGCCGTAACGAAAGAGTTTTAAAAGGCTAAGTTATTTCGTAACGGCTCCTAAACAACAAGGAGGATGCATGCAGTTTCTGAAATCCAGACAACAAGTCGTCGCGCTTCTTGCAGCAGGAGTGGCCGGACTGGCGATCCTGGTCTTCCTGCTGATCGGACCGCCACACCTCCTGGCCAAGTCGGAATCCCCGGCATTTTGCGCCAGTTGTCATGTCATGGAAGAACAACACGCGGCCTGGAGTCACGCCGGCGCCCATCGACGGATCCTTTGCGTGGACTGCCACCTGCCTAACGGCGGTCCCATTGGTCATTACTTATGGAAATCCATTGATGGCATGAAAGATGTTTTGTTCTTTCACTCAGGTCATATTCCCGAGAGAATCACCCTGAGCAGCCACGGGACAGAGGTAGTGCAGAAAAACTGTCTCCGCTGTCATGAAGAAACCGTGTCCCGCATGGACACCACCCGGCAATGCTGGAAATGTCACCGCCAACTCCAGCACCGACTGACCGGTACGATATGAGAGGGCGGCATAAGAATCCGTATATGAAAACAGCAAGAACAACATTGCTCTTTTCATAACGGCTTCTAAACCGCCAACTCCAGCACCGACTGACCGGTACGTTATGAGAGAGCGGCATAAGAATCCGTAAATGAAAATAGCAAGAAGAATGTTGCTCTTTTCATAACGGCTTCTAAACCGCCAACTCCAGCACCGACTGACCGGAACCATTTAACGATTTAGGGAGGGGAAATACACAATGAAGAAAACAAAAAAAGTGGTGTACACGACACTGGCATTGATGGCTACCCTGGCGCTTGGCGCCGGCTGCTCGCCGGAAAAACCAAAACCGGTAAAGACCGTAGAAATTGCTGATGGCGTGATCGATCCGGCCCAGTGGGGCAAGGCTTGGCCGGTGGAATACGATATGTGGAAAAAGACCGGCGAACCGACGCCCGTCGGCAAGAGCAAGTACAAAAAAGGCAATGACGGCGGCGTGACCTATGACAAGCTGTCAGAATACCCATTCAATGCCCTGCTCTTTAACGGCTGGGGCTTTGGTGTTGAGTATAACGAACCGCGCGGCCACCTCAACATGTTGAAGGATCAGTCCGATGTTGATCCCTCTCGGGTTAAGGCCGGCGGCGTCTGCCTGACCTGCAAGACCCCCTATGCCCCGCAGCTTGAAAAGAAAATGGGCAAGGATTATTTCTCCAAGCCCTACAAGGATGTGGTCGCCGAGATCCCCAAAGAGCACCAGGATCTGGGCGTGGCCTGTATCGATTGCCACGACAACAAGGATATGTCGCTCAAGCTCTCCCGTGGATTTACCCTCGGCAAGGCCCTGAAGACCATGGGTGTGGATGAGTCCAAACTAACCAGCCAGGACAAACGAACCCTGGTCTGCGCCCAGTGTCATGTAACCTACACCATTCCCAAAGACGCCGACATGAAATCCGTGGATGTCTTCTTCCCCTGGGATGGAAGCAAATGGGGACAGATGCCCATTGAAAACATCATCAAAAAGATCCGCAGTAACCCTGCCTACGGCGAATGGAAACAGTCCGTCACCGGCTTCAAGCTGGCCTTTATCCGCCATCCTGAGTTTGAGATGTACTCCAACAACAGTGTCCATTGGCAGGCAGGCGTTTCCTGCGCCGATT
This sequence comes from uncultured Desulfobulbaceae bacterium, assembly GCA_903891045.1. Taxonomy (GTDB): domain Bacteria; phylum Desulfobacterota; class Desulfobulbia; order Desulfobulbales; family Desulfocapsaceae; genus UBA2270. The sequence continues at coordinate 8,563 of CAITDH010000156.1, forward strand.
GCCATATGCCGTACACCAGAGTAGGCAGCCAGAAGGCCTCGGATCACCGGATCATGAGTCCGCTGAAAAATGACATGAAAGCGTGCCAGCAATGTCATACCGAGACCCCGGAATGGCTGAAAGGACAGGTATTCGCCATCCAGGATCGGGCCGCGTCCCTCTTTATCCGCTCCGGCAATGCCACAGCCACGGTGGCCAAGCTCTTTGAAATGACCCACAAGGCCCAGGCCGAAGGGAAGACTATTGATCAGGCCCTTTACGATCTGGCCAAAGATCATTATCTCGAAGCGTTTTACCGTGTGCTCTACTTTGGGGCCGAGAACTCCGTTGGTTTCCATAATCCAACCGAGGCCATGCGAATCCTGGGCGATGCCGCCATCCAGGCCGGACAGGCGGAAGCCCTGCTCCGTCAAGCCTTAACGGCCGCAGGCATTGCCGTACCAGCCAAGATCGACCTGGAGCTGTCCAAATATACAGACAACCGGGGCGCGAAGAAGCTCATGTTCAAACCGGAACAGGAGCTGAAAGACCCCTTCACCGCCAAATAAGGCATTGATACTCTGGCATGAGGAACCTCTCATGCCAGAGTATTTCACAATCAATTTGACTCTTCGACGTATATTGTGGATTTTCAAACCAACCAACTGCCGGGGGTAAAAAAAACCATAGGAGTTCAGTAAGAGTCATAATCACGTACATTTTCAGGATGTCTTAGTATCATCACATTCATTCCCCATCCTTAAGACCGTTCGGTGTCGATTTTTACTTGATCACCTCATTGGACACTGATCAACAAAAATAAGGTTTAGCCAATTTTATCAGTGTAAAACTCCGGATAGAGCTTCTTCGCGCAATCATTGCAGATCCCGTGACTGAACTGGGCATCGGTGTGTTTGCTGATATAGACCTCCATTTGATGCCAGGCCCCCTTGTCGTCCCGGATCTTTTTGCAGGAAGAGCAGATTGGCACGATCCCGTGCAGGGTCTTGATCTCAGCCAGCGCCTGCTGGAGTTCGGCGATGAGCTGCTCACGTTCCTTTTCCAATTGCCTTCTGACGCTGATGTCTCTGAAGGCGGTGACGGAGGCCACCACCTTGCCGTTTTCCAGCAACGGCGCGCTATGGACAGCCACGGGGAAGACCGAGCCATCCTTTTTCACAAAAACCTCGTCTGCGGAGTAGAACGACTTCCCGCTCTCAATGACCTGCCGCATACCACAGTCCTCAAACAGCATGGTTCTCCCATCAGCCCAGCGGTTATGGACGATATCGTGAATATTCTTGTGAAGCAGTTCCAGCTCGGTCCAGCCGATGAGCCTTTCCGCCTCGGGATTCATGAAGGTCACGCTGCCGAGCGAGTTCAGCACATAGATCCCCTCTCCCAAAGAAGCGGTGATATCCCGAATATATTTCTCGTTTTTTTTGATCAAATCCATGCTCGTCGAGTTGCGGATGGCCACCGCCGCCTGGTTGGCAATGTGCTGATAGATGTCTACCTCCTGCGGCGAAAACTCCCGACGCGCCAAGGTATGGCCAATCAGCACCCCGAAGACCTCGTCTTGCATCATCATGGGCACGGCCCCACGGCGGAGAGTATTCGTTTTTCGCGGATAATGGCAGGCGCTTCGAAGCGGGTTTCCTGGGTAAAATCAAGCACTGTATCCGGCCTTTTGTTTCTCACCACCAGGGAAGCAATCCCTTGCCCCTCGGCCAGGCTGAAATGGCCGATCATGGATTCCGGGAACCCGAGAACGTCGTGCATGGTC
>CAITDH010000157.1 GCA_903891045.1 uncultured Desulfobulbaceae bacterium
CCACGGCACCAATGTCGCGGCCATCGTGTTAGGGGTTGCGCCAGCTGCAAAAATTGCAGCGTTAGATGTATTTCGTACAGACGGCTATGCCTATACCAGTGATATCATCAATGCTATTAATTGGTGCATAACCAATAAGGCCACCTACAACATCTCCTCTATTAATATGAGTTTAGGAAGCGGTCGCTATTACGCACCAGTGGTTCCTAACGATTCCTGGGGTGTCGCTATCCAGGGAGCGGTCAATGCCGGCATCTTGGTCGCGGCGGCATCAGGCAATGATGCTTACACAAATTCCATGGGAACTCCCGCGGCTTATTCCAACGTTGTTTCCGTTGGCGCAGTTTATGATTCAAACCTCGGAGGGTTGAATTGGAGTATTTGCAGCGACTCCTCTACTTCTGCGAACAAAATAACTTGTTTTTCCGACAGCGCCTCGTTCTTAACATTACTTGCTCCAGGTGCCATCATTAATGCGGCGGGCATCTCGATGAGCGGTACTTCACAGGCCACACCGTTTGTTGCAGGGGCCGCCGCTGTTCTTCGTGCCGCTTATCCGAGCGATAGTGTAAGCCAGACTGTGACACGTCTGCAACAAGGGAAAAACATTACCGATCCACGTAATGGAATTACCACCCCTCGTGTAGACCTTGTCACCGCGATAGGTAATTCGAATGGGTACACGCTGGTCACTAACATAACCCCTACAGGGACAGGGCTGGTATCTCCTGCAAATGGCATATTCAACCCAGGTACAATGGTAACTCTGACTGCAACTCCCAATGCAGGATATTCTTTCACCGGTTGGGAAGGAGCTTGTTCGGGTACTGTAACTACCTGTGATGTATTTATGGACAATAATAAAACGGTTACCGCCAACTTTACTGCCATCGTGACACCTTTGACTAACGGAGTTGTCCTCAGCAACTTGTCTGACACTGTCGACAATCTCAAGCACTTCTACATCGATGTGCCTAGCGGCATGACAAGCCTGACCATCAAAACCTACGGTGGAACCGGCGATGTTGATCTTTATACCCAGCGAAACAGTCTCCCGACAACTACTACTTATGATTGCCGACCCTATCTGACTGGAAACACAGAAACCTGTACTTTTACAAATCCAACAGCCGGACGTTACTACGCCACATTATATGCATATTCCGCCTATAGCGGTGTCAATCTACAGGCAAACTATGTTAGTGGTCCACAAACAGTACAAATGAGCTCTACTAGTTACAGTATCTCGGAGGGTGGCGGCTCAATAACTATACCTGTCTTTCGCGGAGGGGGCACGACTGGCAATGTAACCGTAAAATATGCTACGGCCAAGGGAACGGCTAAAGCCGGTTTGGATTATACAAGCAAGAGTGGTACATTGAATTGGGCTGCTGGAGACTCTTCAATCAGGAATATTGTCGTGCCTATTATTAATGATAAAATCAAAGAAAACAGCGAAACATTCAGTATTCAATTAAGTGGGGCTACCGGTGCTGTACTCGGAACTAATAAAACTGCAACTGTAACTATAATCGATAATGATTGATTCCTTTAATGACGCACAGGATCTGCCTGAGATAGTCTGAAAAATATTGAGGAAGACGGCTTCGTATTCCCAGCCCAGAAAGAGAATTCCACCAAACTGATGTGGCATGGTAAGAATGGACATTTTCTTAAGCGTTGATTTAATGGTCTATAGGAGGAGTTGTCCAATGACAAAAACCTTTCTGCTCTCAAATTTTACAGGAAGGTCATAATTCCTTTGTGGAACTATCCCAAAAAGGGTGTCTAATTATTAGGCTTCGGATCCAAGTGTCGAGAGTCCGAAGCCCTCCGGGCGCACCAGTTTGAAACACTTCCTAAAAACGACAAAAGCCTGCTTTCTTTATCCCCCCTTGAACGATTTCCTCCTTCATCACAGTCTGACCGCGCTTTTTGTGATCAGTTTTCTGGCGGCAACCATCCTGCCACTCGGATCAGAATGGCTGGTGGTTACCCTGATCCTCCAGGCACACCCGATCAAAGAAGTGATTATGGTAGCAACCCTGGGCAATTTCCTGGGGGCCTGCACCACTTACACCATTGGACTGTGGGGTTCTTCTTTTCTGGTAACAAAGATCCTGCGCATTGATGAGGCCCGGTTTAACAAGACGGTTCTTCTGTACCAGAAATACGGTTCCTGGTCTCTCCTGCTCTCCTGGGTACCCATCATCGGCGACCCACTCTGCCTTGTCAGCGGGTCATTTCGTCTGAATTTCCTGTTGTTTTCTCTTCTCACCTTCAGCGGCAAACTCACCAGATATATCGTTGTCGCCACCGTCACCGCCAACACCATGGGATAACCAAATCCCATCCCACGACGTGGGAATATTCACATCGACAACATCACGGAATAACTATATTTTATATATTTTTTCCTTACCCATCATTTTACCCATATCGGATAGCCGCTTGAAATTTTCTCCAACTCTTTAACATAATCGAAAATATCATTGAAGCTGCTCGCAGCCCATGTTTTTTACAGGTCAACCGCCTTTTCCAGCCAAGAAATAAAAAAAACGCACCCCTCGAAAGAGAAGCGGTCAGGTGGTTTTTAACACTCATTGTGTAGATTATGCGGCCTTTAGCGTAATCTCAACATGTAGCCCCAGTCTTGCCAGCATGGTTATCAGCATATCGATGGTGAATTTGTCGATCTTGCCGTTTATCAAGTCGCTGATTCGCGGCTGGGTGACATGCATCATCTTTGCCGCCTGGGTCTGGGTTAGCTTGTGTTCCTTCAGGTGTTGCCCAATTTCCATCATCATCCGGATTTTGATCTTCAAGCTTTCCCTTTCTGCGGCGTCGTCTTC
>CAITDH010000158.1 GCA_903891045.1 uncultured Desulfobulbaceae bacterium
ATTCCTTAACAGCCCCTATTGGCAGGCAAACACGGCAGACACCCCATGAACCTCGAACAAAAAATCGGCCAGCTTTTTCTCATTGGATTCCAGGGCGACACTATTGATGTGTCCCATCCCGTGGCCGCTGATATCACCCAGCGCAACCTGGGCGGCGTCATCCTCTTTGACCGATCCCTTGCCACAAAGCAGGATCATAACAACATCCGATCAGCCGACCAGGTCAAGCTCCTCACCGCTACCTTGCAGGGACTTGCCCATACCCCCCTGCTCATAGGAGTGGACCAGGAAGGCGGGAAAGTCCGTAGACTCAAGCCGGAGATGGGTTTTCCGGCAACGGCAAGTGCCGCCGAGCTTGGTCAAAAAAATGACATAACGTTGACGACAATCCATGCGGCAACCACTGCCGACACGCTGCAAGCACTCGGCATCAATTTAAACATGGCGCCGGTGGTTGATGTCAACTCCTTTGCAGAAAACCCGGTGATCGGCAGACTTGATCGCAGTTTTTCACCATTGCCTGAGACGATCAGCGCCCATGCCGGTGCATGGATCAAGGCGCACCGAACAAGGGGCATCCTCAGTTGCCTTAAACATTTCCCCGGCCACGGCAGCTCGCGGACGGACTCCCATCTGGGATTCACTGATATTAGCGGAACCTGGCGCCCCGAAGAACTTCAGCCTTATAAAGACCTAATTGCCAGCGGCCTGGCCGATGCGATTATGACCGGGCATCTTTTCCATAAAGAACTGGCCCCCATCCATCCAGCCACCCTTTCATCCCGCATCATTGGCAATCTTCTGCGCCAGGAACTCCAATTTTCTGGAGTTGTCATTTCAGATGATCTGCAGATGAAGGCCATAACCGACCGCTATGGCCTGGAAGAAGCAGCATGTCTTGCCCTGGCAGCCGGCGTTGACCTGCTTATCGTAGGGAATAATCTCGATTACGACCCGGATATCCTGACGCGGGTCATTGCCGCCATCCTGGAGGCAATACACGCAGGAAAGCTCCAGGAAAGGCTGATTCACGAAGCCTTTGCCCGGGTTCAACAGCTTAAAAAAGCATTTAAGGAATCGTAAACAATGACCCAGTCACAGGCACAGACCCACACCCCGGTAATGGGCTATATCCTGTGGCTCTTCGGCTTTATTGGCGCCCATCGTTTTTATTATGGCAGGCCCGTCACCGGCACCATCTATTTTTTTACTCTGGGGTTCTTCCTGATCGGCTGGCTGGTGGATCTTTTTCTCATTCCTTCAATGAACAGAGAAGCAGAGATCCGCTTTCATGCAGGGGCGATTGACTACAACTTGGCCTGGATTCTTCTCACCTTTCTGGGGCTACTCGGTATCCATCGCTTTTATATGGGAAAATGGATCTCAGGACTTATCTACCTCTTGACTGGAGGAATTTTCGGCCTGGGATACATCTATGATTTCTGGACTCTCAATGACCAGATCAGTCTCTTAAACGGCAGCGACCGCAACTAAGCCCCTCATATTTTCCGGTCAAGGGCCCGACGCACAACCTGAGCCAGCCCTTGCAATGTTACCGGTTTCAGGAAATATTCATCAACACATGCCCGCGTCAACACCTCTTCGCTGATCTGCTCCGAATATCCGGTACAGAGGATAACCGGCATATCAGGCCTGATCTTCTTTATTTGCGCGCACAAATCAACCCCGGTCATCAAGGGCATAATGTAATCCGTAATCAACAAATCAAAATCATCCTTTGCTTCCATGAAAAGCGACAGGGCCTCCTGAGAAGAAGCCTTGCTCGTCACCTTGTACCCCAGCCCACTCAAAATACTTGTTATGATGTTAAGCACCTGCTCTTTATCGTCAACAACCAGGATATGCTCCTTGCCGCGTGCGGGCAGAGGAACTGCCAGCACGCTCTCCACTGGACTGGATTGAGAAACGGCAACGGGCAGATAGACATAAAACGTCGTCCCTACGCCAACCTCACTTTGCACCTCCACCCTGCCACCATAGCCGCCGACAATGCCATGCACCATAGCCAGTCCCATGCCAGTGCCTCGGCTTTTATCCTTGGTGGTGAAATAGGGTTCAAAGATCCTGGGTAACACGGCAGGGTCAATACCAGCTCCGGTATCAGCGACACTGATGACCAGCCACTCACGACCATCCTCATCTTCTTCACCCTTGGCAAGACGCACAGTCAAAATTCCGACACGCCCTTCCATGGCATGAAAACTGTTGGTACAAAGATTCATCAAAACCTGATGCAACTGAACCGGATCCATCAAGACCTGTCCACAGTCCGTATCAATCTCCTGGTGAATCTCAATGGTGCTGGGCAGGGCCACCTTGAGCAGACTCATCACCTGCTTGATAATGGGATGGACATATAGGGCGACGCTGTTCTGCTCCTGACTCCTGGCAAAGGTCAAAATCTGACCCACAAGACTCTTGGCCCTTTTGGCGGCTGTCAGAATTTCGCCGATAGATTTTTCAAGTTCTTGATCCTGCTGCCCGCTTTGACGCAGACGAAAACGCATAATCTCGGCATGACCAATGATCGGGGTCAAAACATTATTAAAATCATGGGCAATCCCGCCGGCAAGCGAACCTATTGCCTCCATCTTCTGTGAATGACGCACTTGCTTTTCCAACTGCATTTTTTCGGTAACATCCCGCGAAATGGCCACTACACTCGTAATCTTCCCCGATGCATCCTTGATCGGTGCAGCGACCACATCAAAAAACTCCCCATCCCCACTGCCTGAGTCAATCCGCGTTTCATGTATTCCCAGCTCGATATGCCCACTCAAGATACTACGGCGGACGGCGCAATCCGCACAAGGGGCCTTTCGACCATACAAGAGTTGATGACAACTCCGGTCCTTCAAGGCCATGCAGCTTACGTCCTCCTTTTTGGAGTCTCTATTGGACCAGATAACCTGTAAGTCGCAATCAAGTAAGGCCAGTGTCCCTGGAAATGCGTCAAGGATTGCCTGCTTTTGCAACTCAATCTCTCCCAGATTTTTCTGGGCCTCTTTCAATGCCGAGAGATCAAAGAGGGTAATAATAAGCCCTAACCCCCGGCCCTCTCTATCATGAACCGTAGCCCGGGTGAAAAGGACAGCCCGTTCTTGACCGTTTATTCCTGCAACCAGCCCCTCAAAGGAATCGCGGCCACCTATGGCCAACAACGCCGCATCTTTCTGCCGATATTCTTCTACCAAGCTAGGCACCAAAAAAGGATACACTCCCTGCTCCAGGAGTATTTCCCGCTCAACCCCCAGAAAATCAGCCAAGGCCCGATTCACACAAAAATAGTGCCAATTGGCATCCTGAAAAAAAGCAGGGAGAGGAATCGCATCAAAAAGCTCTTGCTCAAAGACAAGACAGTCCTCATGGGTTACCACCTGCTTCACCAGAATATCCTCAAAAAGAGAATGGAAGTCTGCAGACACCTTCTTTATATCAGACATTTTTCACCAGTTTTTCGCCACATGGAGGTTGCAATTTCTATATCGGGTTAGCGTAGCATAACCCAACGTACAAGCTGTTTCCTGTTCCCCTTGACTCTTGGCCGTCTCCTCGGTAAAGTTGCATGAAAATTATTCAAGAATCAAGGAGCACCAACAAACTATGCAGATTAACACACAAGAACAACAACAATGTACTGCAAAAACACCCGAGATCACCTATCCCTGCCTCTGGTTGTACAAGGTTATCGGAGAAGATGCCACCGCCCTTGCCAGGGCTATCAATACGGTCTGCCCGGTTTCTGCCACCATCGTTCCATCAAAAACCAGCTCTGGCGGCAAGTACTGCAGCCTGAATGTAGAGATTGAAATTGCCGACGAGGCTACCCGGCTTGCCATCTACCAGAATCTAAAGAACCATCTTGCCATCAAAATGGTTCTTTAACACATTGAATATGAATACAAAAAAATCAAAAATTCCTGAGTCACGATTGATTCCTGTCTTACGCGAAGGGATCTGTGTGGTGCAAATGGTCCTGTTTAAAGAACTGCGCTCTCTGCTGACCAGAAAATACCCTGACCGGGACTCGTCCTCGATTGCCATGCTCACCGGCGCTATCACCAACGAGCTGTTCGGCACCTTGAACCAGGAAGAGAGATTTCAAAATTTTCGCCGACAAAACCGGGCAGATATTGAGCAGGAACTGCTCGGCCTTGCCCACGAGCTTCCTTTCCTGACCGCACCGCTCACCGATGCCTTGCGCATGCTGGCACTGTGTGACCTCCAAGAGGAGAAGGATCGCGACAACAACGCCAGACTTCTGACCCAGGCGGCCAACATCGGCCTGCTGATACCGGAGCGAGAATTGCCACTCCCATCCACCTTTATGATCATGGCCCGCAATCTTGGCGACGCCCATCAACTGATTATCGCTCCGGCAGAGATCCGGCCAGATGATGACCAAGGCCTTGTTCAGTAGGACCACCCCATCAACCAGAGAACAAAAAAGGGACGTATAGAACTTATACAATCTATACGTCCCCTTTAATATGCAGGACATCCACCGTTTGATGGCGTTCCCGCTTACTTCACTCCATGCTGACGCAGAAAGGAACTATACTTTTTATCTGTTCCCTGAATGTGATTAACCAGCCAATCTTTCAAAAAAGACATCAGCTCCATGGAAATCATGGCATTTCCAGCCTTGAATTTTTTCTGGATATCGACGACCTGGGCCACCAGCTTACGATGGAGCTCCACATGGGCCTTCTCTTCGGGATAGCCATACTGGGCAAAGAGCTTTTCTTCGGTGGCAAAATGGGTGACCGTATAGTCGGCCAACCGGTCAAGGATCGAACCCATGGCACTGTTGCTCTTTTTGAGCTTCATCGCCTTATGCAGTTCATTGATCATCCCAATCAGCTTTTTATGTTGGTCATCAATCTGCTTGATATTCACACTCAGACCGGCACCCCAGGACATGAGGTCAGGGATATTGCCGGATACAACCCCAGAGGCAGAGGATGACAATGCACTCTTTCTGGTCAGGCCCCCTTCACCACCCGTTCCTGCAGCTGTCTTGAAATGAGACACCAGCCCTCTCAAGGCCTCAGCCACACTCACCAGATCCTGCGCATTTCTCTCCACATCATGACCGCTATCAGAAAGACTGCGGGCAACATTGCTGACCTCGGCAATATCTCCGGCGATCTCACCAGCCACGGTCGAACTCTGGGCCACATTTTCATTGACCTCGCTGATTCCCTGGGCCGCCTGCATAACACTTTCGGCAATCTCGGAGGTAGTGGCAGTCTGTTCTTCAACGGCTTGAGCAATTTCAGAGACAATACCGTTCATCTGGCTGATAACCTTGGTAATCTGCTCAATCTCACTGACCGTTTGATTGGTGGAGCCCTGAATGGATTCAATCTTGGCCTTTATCTCACCGGTTGCCGCTGCCGTCTGCTTGGCCAGGGCCTTGATCTCATTGGCCACCACCGCAAATCCCTTGCCTGCCTCACCAGCTCTTGCTGCCTCAATGGTGGCATTCAAGGCCAGCAGATTGGTCTGACTTGAGATCTCGGTGATGACCTCCGTGACCTTGCTGATTTCATGGGCCGCTAGTCCCAGGGCATCCACCTTCTCAGTTGAACTTTGCGCCAGCAACACCGCACCATTGGTGATCTCTTTCGCCTGCTCTGTTTTTTCAGCAATCTGATGAATAGTAGAACTGATCTCCTCGGCCGCCGTGGCCACAATATTGACATTGGTGGCGGCCTGCTCACTCGCCGCAGCCACCGAGTTCATATTGGCGCTCATCTCTTCTGTCGCTGCGGCAACAGAAGCGGAAATCTCAGCAGCGTTACCAGCCCCGGCCGACAAACTGCGGGAGGTGGTGGTCAGCTCTTGCGAGGACGAGGCCAGAGATGCCACCTCCTCCCCCAGACCATCAATAATCTTCCGCCACTGATCACCCATGGCATTCAGGGCTTTGCCCACCTGTCCGATCTCATCATCCTGAAGCCTGTCCAACTTGTCGGAGAGATCCCCTTTGGCCATTTTTTCCGCAAACACCACCATTTTATTCAGGCCGCTCGTAATCAAGCGGATGAGATTAAAGCCAAAGACAAACCCAATGACTAACGCCAAACCCGTCACGACCAAGATAATCTGAATGGCAGTGTGCACCACCTGCTTGGTATGCCCATCAATCTCTTGAACCTTTTTATCAAGGACGTCTCCGGCTTTATTCAATATAACGGAGACCTCTTTAACATCCACCGCAGTTTTCTTTTGAAAGATATCCTGCATGGCGGGAAGGGCCTGTTCCTTGCTTCCAGCCTTGGATTGGATCTGCTTCATCTCTGAGACAGAGGCATGCAGATGGGCATGGGGAGACTCAAGCTCTTTCAACAGCGGGGCCAGAACAGGATACTGTTGTTCTATCTGCTTACGTTCTTCACCATAGAGCCATTTTCCAAGCCTACAGTTATGATCATCAGTCTCAACCTCGAGGGTCTGCATGGAGGGGTCCTGAAAAAAAGCATTGATCTTCTGCAAAAAACGCAGATGATCGTTTTCACGCTTGGCAAGGTCAGTATTAAGGTCATTAACCTCCAGAGACTGCCCCATGCCAGACCTCACCTCGGTCAATTTGAGCAGCCCTACGCCCCCAATCACCACCAACATCAGCGCCGCAAGACCAAAAGACACTCCAATTTTTACCCCAATCGACCAATTCTTCCAGTTCATACTCTCCCACCCTCCTTGATTTAATTGACATCGTCTGATGCTTTTACAAAAATCATCATAACCGGTGAATTCATCTCATCATGACAAATCTCCCCCGTCATTTCCGGCACAGGCCAGAATAACAGGGGCATGTCCAAGCTCCTTGCTCGATATAATCTCTTACCACCAATCACTCGTTACAGTGATTCAACGCCGCTTCCTGCTACCTGGATAACTCCCCGCACTGAATTACAGAGGAATATTGCATCCGCCCGGCGAAGGTCCTCAAGCGTCAACACCTCTTCCCGCAGGGGAATGAGTCTATCCGCCAGCAGATATTTTCTCATAATACCTGCCAACAAACCACAATGCAAGGAAGGTGTAGAATAATTCCCTTGCCGATAGAGGATAATATTGGAGATACAGCCCTCGGTAAGCTCGTTCCGCTCATTCAAAAAACAGCAGTCAAACAATCCCTGCTCACGCACTCGTTGCAACTCGCGGTCATACACTTCCCGTCGGGTAGTTTTATGAAAATACCATGGTGACGAGGAATCTGTCGCTACCTTGGCAAGATCAATCCGTGGCAGATCGGCACGCCGCAAATCAGGATCACGAGGCAGTCGGCGAGCAACGGGCAGCAAACAAGACTGAGAGCTAATCGCAATCACTCCATCCTTGGAAAGGATCAACCGGACCCGCATAGGAACACCTGCAAACAGGCGACTTTCTTTTTGCAAGGCGTGTGCAATCAAGGATTGATCACAGCAAAAAAGAAAATAATCAGCAGAGGTACAAAGACGATCAAGATGCTCGGCCAGAAGCCAATACCCTGCCCCTGGTTCCCACAACAGGGTCTCGATGAGCTGGAACGGTGGGGCAGGAGAGGTCAGGAACTTACCCTTGAGCAGACATTCCTGCCACTCCTGTTCAGGGACTGAATCTGCAACAATGCCGGAACCAATACCCATTTCCCCTTGCCCGTCGCAAAGGGTGACAGTGCGAATCGGCACATTAAAAAGTGACGCCCCTGAGGGCGCCAGATAGCCAATGGCCCCGGTATAAACCCCGCGCCGTCCCGGCTCCAGCTCATCAATGATCTCCATGGTCCTCATCTTGGGGGCGCCTGTCACCGATCCGCAAGGGAAGAGGGCCTGAAACAGTTGCCGCAGAGCCAGGGAGGCAATGCTGCCAGAATCGCAATTCTTCCCAATCCCCCCCCCCTCTCGTTGAGTCTGGCGCTTATCTGACGGGAGAGAACTTGGTGGTGTTTCCGCCAGAGACTCAAGAGGAGCAACCACCGTGGAGGTCATCTGAAGCAGGGTCTCATAGCGCTCCACATCAAAGAGCGAAAGGGTACGCACCGGGCCATCGCCAAAATCATGCATCAATCGCCCCAGATCATTGCGCAGGAGATCGACAATCATCACATTTTCACTGCGATTTTTTTCGTTACTGCGTAAATGATGCGCCTGCCCCCGATCCTCCTCAGGGAAGCGCCCCCTTTTCATGGTGCCTTTCATCGGCCGCACCATAATGCCATCCCCGTCTTTTCTAAAAAAGAGCTCAGGGGAGAAGGAAAGCAGTCGGGACTCTCCAAGGTGCAGATAGGCCCCATAGGCCACCGATTGATTCCATCTGAGAGTTTTATAAAGGGCCTCCGGCGATCCGCAGAAATCAAAGAGTAATTTTAGGGTATAGTTAACCTGATAGGTGTCTCCAGCCAGGATATATTGCTGAATGGCCTGAATGGCCTGAAGATAGGCATCATGTTCCTGACTTAGCCGGATATTTTTCACCTGACAACCGCAGGACAGGGTTGTCTTGGCAGAAGGGACAGACACCCTCGCCTGCTCCAGGCCAGGGAAATTGGTCTTGCCTGAGCAATGGTCAAAGGAACAGGGCTCGGTAAAAATCCCGAGATCGGCCAGCAAGAGCGAGGCATCACCTTCCCGGCAAAGAAGTCCCTGCAACCTTTCCTCTAAAAGATAGCCAAACTCATAACTGAACCAGCCAGCCACATAGTATCCAGCGGCCAAGGCTGATTCAACCTGGGCCAGAAACAACTGACTGTCATCACCGCTGCGGCATTGCAGACGACTGACCGGGTCCAGGAAGAGGAGTGAGGTAGAATTGTCAGAGTCGGGTTTTGCGGTATCCAGAAAGACAAACTGCTCCTTTTCGGCCAGAAACATGAGCAATTGATCAAGATCAAGATCTGAGAGAACATTCATGGGCAGCACATATCAATTTCATTCATACCTTGCATCAATATTTAAAATATTTTATACTCGCAAATTGTTTTTATTAAATTCAATTTCAGATAGTATACATTTCAGTCTTGGCGCATTTTTTCATGTCCTTGCCGTCCAGACACGCTCATCTAAAGAAAGACCCATTATTCCATTTTCTATGATTTGCGCAACCATTTACGCAATCCAAAGGAGGCATTTATGTTAATAAAGGACTGGATGGCAACCACGATTCTGACTGTGGATGCCAACACCTCGGTCATGCGGGCCACCCGCACGATGAAAGAGAACAATATCAGACGCCTGCCGGTCCTGTCTCATGGCAAGCTCGCTGGCATCATCACCGACCGTGACCTGAAAGATGCATCACCATCCAGCAAGACCGACATGGATCTCCACGAGATGTACTACCTGCTCTCCGAGATGAAGGTCAAAGATGTCATGACCGGCAGTCCCGTCTGCATGAAAAAGGATGACACCCTGGAAAAGGCCGCATTAGTTATGCTGGGGGAGAAGATTTCAGGGCTGCTGATCGTTGACGACAACAACAACCTGGTGGGCCTGCTTTCAGAATCCGATGTTCTCCGGGGATTCATCCATGCCACCGGGATCCAGGACGGTGCCTATCAGTTCGTCATTGACATGTCTGACGCCGGTGGTTCCGTGTCCCGCCTGGTTGACATCCTGCGCCAGCACAACGCCCGCATCCTGTCCATCCTCACCTCTTTTAATGATGCCCCTCCCGGCTTCAAACGAGTCTCAGTGCGCATCCTTCCTGAACAGGACATCGATGCCATGGCCAGCGAGATAGCAGCGTTGAGCGGTTACAATATCGTGAGTCAGAGCCTTGACGACCTCAGCAATCTACCCAAAAAGTAATCAACATTTCCTCATACGAAATAAATTTATAAAGAGACAGAAACACATATTATTATCAAAGGAATAAAGGAGATTCTTTCCATGTCACGAAAAATGGTCACCATCGACGGCAACCAGGCCTGTACCCATGTTGCCTATGCCACCAGCGAAGTCATCACCATCTACCCCATCACCCCATCCACCCCGATGGCGGCTGAGGCAGATACCAAATCAGCCGGCCTGCAGGAGAATATCTGGAACTCCGTCCCTGTTGTCACCCAGATGCAGTCTGAGGCCGGCGTTGCCGGCTCCCTGCATGGTTCGCTTGCCACCGGTTCCCTGTGCACCACTTTTACCGCATCCCAGGGGCTGTTGTTGATGATCCCCAATATGTACAAGATCGCAGGTGAACTCACCCCCACCGTTTTTCATGTGACCGCCCGTTCCATCGCCTGCCAGGGACTTTCCATCTTCGGTGACCATGGCGACATCAACGCCGTCCGCCAGACCGGCTGGGGCATTCTTGCCTCCCAGAACGTCCAGGAATGTATGGACATGGCCCTGATTGTCACCCAGGCTTCTTTGGCCTCCCGGATTCCTTTTGTCCATTTCTTTGACGGCTTCCGCACCTCGCATGAGATCCAGAAGATCGAGGAACTGACCCGCGAAGATATGTCCGCCATGATTGACGAAGATCTGATTGTGGCCCATCGCAGCCGCGCCCTCAGTCCTGACCGCCCCACCATCCGTGGCACGGCCCAGAACCCTGATGTCTATTTTACCGGCCGCGAGACCGTTAATAAATATTACAATGCCCTGCCCGGTATCGTTCAGGATACCATGGACAAATTTGCCGGGATCACTGGCCGTCAGTATCACCTCTTTGATTATTATGGTGACGAGGACGCCGAAGATGTCGTAGTGATGATGGCCTCCGGCTGCGAGACCGTAGCCGCTACCATCGATCACCTGATGGCTCAGGACAAACGGGTGGGCATGGTTATTGTCCGCCTGTACCGGCCTTTTGACTGCAAGGCCATGGTTAACGCCCTGCCGCCAACGGTGGAGCGTATCACCGTTCTTGACCGCACCAAGGAACCTGGTTGCGCCGGCGAGCCACTCTACCAGGATGTCCGCACCGCAATCGGCGAGGCCACCGAGACCAATATCGCCGCCTATCAGCCGCTGATTCTCTCCGGGCGCTACGGTCTGGGATCTGCTGAATTCACCCCGGCCATGGCCAAGGCGGTTTTTGACAATATGGCCTCCATGGCCCCCAGAAATCACTTCTGCGTAGGACCCAATGATGACGTGACCGGCTCAAGCCTGGACTACGACAAGGACTTCAGCATTGAGGGCAAGGACGTTGTCCGCGCCATGTTCTACGGCCTTGGCTCCGACGGCACTGTTGGCGCCAACAAGAACAGCATCAAGATCATCGGCACCGAGACCGACAACTCAGCCCAGGGCTATTTCGTCTATGACTCCAAGAAATCGGGATCAATCACCACCTCCCATCTGCGGTTCGGCAAGAATCCGATTGTGGCCCCGTATCTTATCAACAAGGCCAACTTTATCGCCTGCCACAATTCCAACTTTCTTGACCAATACGACATGCTCCGCAACCTGGAAGAAGGCGGCACCTTCCTTTTGACCACCAGCTTCAACGCCAAAGAGATCTGGGCCCAGCTGCCGAACAAGGTGCAGAAGACCCTGATTCAGAAAAAGGCCAAATTCTACATCATTGACGCCATTGCCCTCGGCCAGGCCCTGGGCCTGGGCGCCCGTATCAACATGATCATGCAGACCGCCTTCTTCCTGATTTCAGGCATCCTCACCAAGGAAGATGCGATTACCGCCATCAAGAACGCCATCAAAAAGACCTATGGCAAGAAGGGTGACAAGGTCGTGGAGATGAACTACAGCGCCGTCGATGCTGCCGTCAAAAACATCGTAGAGGTCAAGCTGGGTAAATCCACCAGCGGTCATGACATGCCGCCGACTGTCCCTGAAAACGCACCTGACTTTGTCAAGGAAGTCACCGCCACCATGATTGAAGGGAGAGGCGATGAGGTCAAGGTCTCGCAGATGCCTGACGATGGCACTTGGCCGACCGGCACCACCCAGTATGAAAAACGCAACATTGGGGTGCAAGTTGCCGAATGGATACCTGAAAACTGCATCCAGTGCGGCAGATGTTCTCTTGTCTGCCCCCATGCCGCCATCCGGCTGAAGATCGTCCCTGACCTGAAAAAAGCTCCCAAGGCATTCAAATCTGCGGATGCTGTCGGCGCGCAGTTTAAAGGCCGTAAATTTGTGGTCCAGGTCTTCACTGAAGACTGCTGCGCCTGCACCCAGTGCGTTGCTGTCTGCCCGGCCAAGACCAAGGCGCTACAGATGGTAGCCAACACCGAGGCCATTCGCACAACCGAGATCAAGAATGTAGAATATTTCCTCAACCTACCTGAGGTCAACCCCGCCGACATTGATCCCTCCACCATCAAGGGCAGTCAGTTATGTCGGCCACTCTTTGAGTTCTCCGGCGCCTGTGCCGGATGTGGAGAAACCCCTTACATTAAACTGGTAACCCAGATGTTTGGCGACCGGATGCTCATTGCCAACGCCACCGGCTGTTCCTCCATCTATGGCGGCAACCTGCCCACCACCCCTTACTGCAAACGCGCCGACGGGCGGGGACCAGCCTGGGCCAACTCACTGTTTGAGGATAATGCCGAGTTTGGTCTTGGCATGCGGGCCTCAGTGAATAAGCTGGGCGCCCAGGCGATAGAGCTTGTGGGTCAGGCCGTTACCGCCAAAATGATCACCAAGAAGATGGCCGACGAGATCCTGAATGCCGACCAGAAATCTCAGGCCGCCATTGAACTGCAACGGGACCGTGTTGCCCAGTTGAAGGGCAAGCTTGCAGACAGCAAGGATATCATTGCCAAACGCCTCCTGCCGGTCGCCGATTATCTGGTGAAAAAATCCGTATGGATCTTCGGCGGTGACGGCTGGGCCTATGACATCGGCTACGGCGGCCTTGATCACGTCCTTGCCTCCGGCGAGAACGTAAACGTCATGATCATGGATACCGAGGTGTACTCCAACACCGGTGGCCAGATGTCAAAATCAACCCCACGCGCGGCAACCGCTCAGTTTGCGTCCAGCGGCAAGAAGATGCCGAAGAAGGACATCGGCATGATCTTCTCCACCTACGGCAACGTCTATGTGGCCAAGATCGCCCTAGGCGCCAAT
>CAITDH010000159.1 GCA_903891045.1 uncultured Desulfobulbaceae bacterium
GGACAATGTTGTGTAAGCGGCCAGGATTGCATCGTCAATATCAGGTGGAATCTCGGCATTTTTAATCAAAACCGTCAGCTCTTTTGAGATCTGGGTCAAGGTGTCAGGAATGGCCAGATCGATCTGGGCCAGGAGTTCGTTGATCCTGCTCCGCAGATCATTATACTCCAGCAGATATTGAAAACTGTTGACGGTGATGACAAAACCGGAAGGCACAGGAAGGTGCAAGGAGGTGGCAATCTCGGCCAGATTGGCGCTTTTAGCGCCGACAAGTTCCGGTCTCGCGGCGGTATCGGTCAGATCCAGGACAAAGGGCGGGCCAAAGTGAAGGGCAGGCGGGGCCAGCAGGAACCGGCTGTAAAAATCAAATTTAAGAAAATATTCACGCAGGGTCACAAAAGAACCAGGGGCCATCCGTTCGAGGTTCTCCACCATGCCGCCAACACTGGCCGAGAGGGCCTCGTAGCGGGCGCTAATGCGGCAGAAATCTTCTTTCTTCCCTTGATAATACAGGTCTTCCAGGTCGGCCATCAACTCATGACTCCGGCTGTCCAGGGTAAGGAGGTCCCGAAAGGCATCATAGGTCCCGCGCAGGACAACACCGGGTGCAAAAAGACGATACATCCAATATTTAAACAGGGTGTGAAGATGCATTGTGCGCGCCAGAGAGCTCGGAGAAGAAAAAAGCTTAATTCCACCAGACTTGAGTATCGGTCATATGAGGTCTTCAAGTCAACTGGAGATTGGCGTTATTTTTCTTTTGTCTTCTCGGCTTGCTGATATTTATGAACTGCTTGATTATGCTCGGAAAGATTTTTTGAAAATTGATGGGTGCCGTTGTTTCTGGAGACAAAATAAAAAAAGTCGGTGCTGGCAGGATGCAGAACAGCTTCTATGGCCTTTTGTCCTGGATTGCAGATGGGTCCGGCCGGCAAGGCGGGAATGACATAGGTGTTATAGGGATGGTCGGCCCGGAGATCGGTTCTGGTCAGATCCCCTGAGAAATCTTTCAAGCCATAGATAACGGTGGGGTCTGACTGCAGGCGCATGCCGGTTTTGAGCCGGTTGAGAAAGACGGCGGCAATTATGGGCCGTTCCGCCGCATCACCCGTCTCTTTTTCCACTACCGAGGCTAGGGTGATAACCTCGTGACGGCTCATATGCTGTTTGGAATCATTGTCCAATTCGGACCATATCTTTAAAAAACGGCTCACCTGCATGGTGATCAGGCTTTTGGTGTCCCGATGATGTTTCCGGGTCAGAAGATAGGTGTCGGGATAAAGATAGCCTTCAAGGCTACGCACGGATTTGAACCCCAGGGACTTGATAAACTCCGGGTCATGGGCCAGCGCAATGAAACGGTCACGGTCACACCAGGCCCCGGCGGCAAAGATATCCGCCACCTCCTCTATCCGTAGTCCTTCGGGGATGGTCACGGCATGTTCAACTTGTTTGGCCGTTGCCAGTTGCCGCAAAACGTCTTCCGGCTTTTGACCAAGGGTCAACTGGAACTCACCGGCTGGAAATTTCCCGGCCAGACCGAGATATTTCGTCAGGAGGAGAAAACGGATATCGTCATGAATGAGTCCGGCCTTAGCAAGGATCTGGCCAATACCTTTCGTCCGTGTGCCGGGTGGAATAAGGACAATGGCGTATTTTGCCTCTTGAGATGGCCCTGATTGCAGGCAATACAAAGCCAGCCAGCCCCCGAACGCTACCGGGCAAAACAGCAAGAACAGGGCCGTCCAGTGAACGACCCTGTTCTTTAAAAAAACAGATTTTTTAGGTGGGTACTCGGGGTTTTGTTTGTTGCTTGCGTCCAATATTATTTATCTTCCAGTTTTTGTGTCCGCCCAAAGGCAATCTTCACCACTTCATCCATGTCCTTGACCGGAAAGAACTGCATTTTTTCCCGGATATCTTTGGGGATATCGGCAAGATCTTTTTTATTCTGCTCGGGGATGATCACCTTGTTGATATTGGCCCGCAGGGCAGCCAGGGCCTTCTCTTTCAGACCACCAATAGGCAGAACCCGGCCCCGCAGGGTCACCTCGCCGGTCATGGCCAGACCTTTGATCAGCTCCTGTTTGGTGATGGCGGAGTAAATGGCGGTGGCCATGGTGATGCCGGCCGACGGGCCATCTTTGGGAATAGCGCCAGCCGGGACATGGACATGGATATCGGTTTTTTCAAAAAAACTGTCCTCTACCCCCATCTCCTGGGAGCGGCTGCGGCAATAGGTGAGCGCGGCCTGAACCGATTCTTTCATCACATCGCCAAGCTGACCGGTAAGGGTTAGGGTACCCTTGCCCGGCATGAGATTGACCTCGATATGGAGGATCTCGCCGCCCACCTCGGTCCAGGCCAGCCCGGTGACCAGTCCTGGCTGCGACAGGCTGTCCAGCTCGGACTCAGGAATGTTTTTGGGCGGGCCCAGATAGCGGTCAATAGTTGATATAGTGATACTGTAAGGCCCTTTGCCGCCTTCGGCGATCTTACGGGCCACCTTCCGGCACACCTTGCCGATCTCGCGCTCGAGATTGCGCAGGCCGGCCTCGTAGGTGTAATGGCTGATAATGTATTGCAGGGTTTCATCCTGCAGGCGGATATGACTGGCCTTGATGCCATTTTCCTTTATTTGCCGGGGCAGCAGGTAGCGCCTGGCGATGGCCAGTTTTTCCTCCTGGGTATAACCGGACAGCCGGATCACCTCCATCCTGTCCAGGAGCGGCCCGGGGATGGTGTCAGTCATATTGGCGGTGGTGATGAACATGACCTTGGACAGATCAAAGGGCATGTTCATATAGTGGTCGGTAAACTCAAAATTCTGCTCCGGATCGAGGACCTCAAGCAGGGCGGAAGAGGGGTCGCCGCGATAATCAGAACCGATCTTGTCGATCTCATCCATCATGAAGATGGGATTATTGGAATCGACCAGTTTCAACCCCTGAATAATCCGTCCCGGCATGGCCCCGATATAGGTGCGACGATGGCCGCGGATCTCGGCCTCATCCCGCATCCCACCCAGCGACATCCGGTGGAACTTGCGGCCCATGGCCCGGGCAATGGATTTGCCGAGCGAGGTCTTGCCCACCCCTGGAGGCCCTACGAAACAAAGGATCGGCCCCTTGGTGGTGGTATTGAGTTTGCGCACGGCCAGATATTCAAGGATGCGTTCCTTGACCTTTTCCAGACCATGATGATCCTCGTCCAGAACCGCTCTGGCGGCCACGAGATCCAGGCGATCTTGGGTGGACTTGCGCCAGGGGATATCAAGGATCCAGTCAATATAGGTGCGGATAATCGTGGCCTCGGAGGAATCAGGATGCATCATCTCCATGCGGCTGATCTGCTTTTCAGCTTCTTTGCGCACAGTCTTGGGCATCTTCTTCTTCTTCAACATCTTGTAGAGATCTTCAATCTCCTGCACCCGTTCGTCACCGTCACCCAACTCTTTTTGCAGGGCATGGAGCTGCTCGCGCAGATAATATTCCCGCTGCGATTTCCCCATCTCCTCCTTGGCGTCGGACTGGATCTTGGCCTGGACGGTCGTGACCTCAAGTTCTTTGGTCAGCAGGGTGTTGACGAGTTTCAAACGGGCAACAGAATCAACTTCTTCGAGAATGGACTGCGATTCGGCAATCTTCAAGCGCAGGTTGGAGCCAACCAGGTCAGCCAGTCGTCCCGGTTCTTCGATGTTATTGATGATGGTCATCAGGTCAACAGAGAGAATGCCGCGCAGGGACATGATTTTTTCAGTCTGCTCGCGTACGCTGCGCATCAGGGCCTCAATCTTGACCGTGACTTTTTCCGGCTCGATCTCCTGCAGCACCTCAATCTTCACCTGATAAAAAGGCTCTTTCTGGACATATTCCTGGATACGGGCCTTGGAAACTGCCTGCACCAGCACCTTTAAGCGGCCATCGGGTAGCTTCAGGGTGCGCATGACCATGCAGACCATACCGACTGAGTAGAGATCATCAGATTCGGGATTGTCCTGGGTTGAATCTTTTTGCGTGACCAGCATTAACAGCTTGTCTTTCTTAAGCGCCTCGCCCACGGCCTCTACTGAGCCAGGTCGGCCGACAAAGAGGGGAATGATCATATAATTAAAGATTACCACATCCCGGACTGCCATCATCGGCAGAGTGTCCGGGATCTTCATATTCTCGCTGTCGGAAAAATCATCCATACCAATGGATAATGAATCATTAAATTCCACGTAAACCTCCTGATCCAGTACAACTGGATAAGTGACTTTTATTGAATCCGGGAGTTGCTCCCGATAATTTCTTTGTAATGGAGTGGATCTCACAAAAATCGTCAAACCGACCGAAAAAACTAAACATTGCTTCGGTCGAAGTCAAGACTGCAAATGCGGAAGGGACAAGGTGAAGGATGAAAGTTGCACGATTAAAAATGAAAGTTCCTGTTTTTTCTTGAATTAAC
>CAITDH010000160.1 GCA_903891045.1 uncultured Desulfobulbaceae bacterium
CGCCGCCGGCGGCAGAACCCTTGATATTCATGGTCGGGCCGCCTGATGGCTGACGGATGGCACCGATAACACTCTTGTTCCGTTTGCCAAGTCCTTGCACCAACCCCATGCAGCAGGTTGATTTCCCTTCACCAAGAGGGGTGGGACTGATGGCAGTCACATCAATATATTTCCCGTCGGGCTTATTACCCACACGGGCCATGATCTTTTTGAAATCAAGTTTACCGATATAATGTCCGTGCGGCAGGATCTCCTCTTTTTCAAGACCGAGCTTTTCACCCAGCTCATACACGGTTTTCATCCGGCATTCGGCTTCATGCGCGATTTCCCAATCGGCATGTTTTGTTGGATCAAGGACCATACTCTACTCCTTTCAAGGAAAAGGTTAAGGATCATGCGACCAGGAAGTCAGACACCGGCTGGCATCACCCACTTCCTGACACATTTCATTTCATCATAATTGATGATCCATATAACTAATTGTTAAGAACCTGTCAATATCCGAGCAGACCACAAAAGAGAAAAGGCCCCTTGTGTGCAGAGTTACGACAAGGGGCCTTTATTAAAAGGGAGACAAAAAACGGCTCTCTCTCCTACAACTTCAACTTAACTAAATAATTGCGGATATCTTTTCCGTATCTCTGCCTCAAGGGGAATCATGACCTCGCGCATTGAAGGTTCGGCTGCAGGAGAGGTGCGCAATTTCAAGAGATGCCTCCATTCAGCAAGATGGCAATACACAATGATCTCAGTCTTGCAGGAATTAGGCAATACGGTTCTGGCGGCCTGAGGCGTGGAGGTCTCCAGCAGCTTCAGATACAGGCTCTCCGTCACCTCCATGGCCTGCTGCCATAACTGATATTCGGCAGAATCCGGGGCGAAAAAGAGGGGGCGGATAAATGTCACCTGATTACCGAACTTGTCCTGACTGTAACGGCAATACCGCTGGCTTTCCTGAAGAAAGGAGCAGGGGCGGTGGCGGACAATCTCATGGGTGACCGCTCGGTTCACGATAAACTTGACGCCCAGAAACCGATGCCGCAGCAACAGGGGTGGCGATAGTTGTTCCACCTGTTCCAGGGTCATTTTCTCAACACCAATAGCCTCTCCCCCTTGTCTTTCCTGGGGTTGCCAGACACCTTCAAAAAGGTACGAATGCCTGGCGCCAAGAAAATCAACCATGGCCTGCACCAGAGCGATCTCAGGGGAGGAAAGATACAACTCCCTGAACGCCCGAATTGAGCCTGTCACCAGTAGGCCATTCTCCACCCGATCAACAAAAAGAAACTTGGGCTGGCACCCCAGAAGGTCTGTGATCTGCTGCGAAGAACAAGCAAGCCGCAGAGTCACCACCGCCATCTCCATGACTGAGTTATGCCCATGCTCAGCAATCTTCTTCACAAAGGGCAATGCTGAACTCTCGCTGATCTTCTCCTCGCTCTTGTAGCAGATACGACCGCAGGCCTCCAACCGTACCGTAAGCGACGACAGGTCCAGATCATCCTGGATCTCATAACTTGGTTCGACAACAATCATCTACGCATCCGCCTTCCAGAAGGGTGACATCTGACGCAACCCGGCAATAATGGGTGGCATTTTTTCGAGGACAAAATCAATTTCCGCCTCGGTATTATAGATACTCAAGGAATAACGAATGGAGCCATGGGCCGCGGTGAACGGGACCCCCATGGCCCGCAGGACATGCGATGGTTCCAGCGACCCTGAAGTACAGGCAGAGCCGGATGAGGCGCAGATATTGTATTGATCCATATGCAGCAGAATGGCCTCGCCTTCCACATACTCAAAGCTGATATTGGCGGTATTGGGCAGGCGGTCGGTCTTGTGACCATTGAGCATGGAATGGGGGATGGAGGCAAGCAGCCCCTGTTCCAGTTTGTCCCTGAGGGCCTTGACCCGGCTGTTTTCCTCAGCCATATGAGCCGCGGCCAGTTCACAGGCTCGACCAAGGCCGACAATGGAGGCCACGTTTTCGGTGCCGCCACGCCGCCCTTTCTCCTGATGACCGCCTACCAGAAAAGGCACAAAGGGAGTACCCCGGCGGACATACAGAACGCCAATCCCCTTGGGGCCATGGAGCTTATGGCCAGACAGGGACAGGAAATCAACATCCAGCTCTTTGAGATTAATGGCAACCTTGCCCACGGCCTGAACGGCATCGGTATGAAAGAGGATGCCGCGTTCTCTGGCTACCCTCGCCATCTCGGCGATGGGAAAGATCACCCCTGTTTCATTGTTGGCCCACATGACACTGACGATAGCGGTATCATCAGCCAAGGCCTCTTCATACTTCTGCAGATCAAGGGTACCGTCCGCTGCTACCATCAAACGGGTCAGGCGATGTTTATGACCGGTCAGGGTATCAAGATTTTCACAAAGATTCTTGACCGCCGGATGCTCCACGCGGGTGGTGACGACATGGCGCTTGTCGGGAAAGGACTGCAGGGCTGAAAAGATAGCGGTGGAATCACTTTCGGTGCCACAACTGGTAAAGACAATCTCTTCCGGCTCGGCCCCCAGCAGATTAGCCACCTTGCTCCGGGCCTCAGCAACCGCTGCCCCGACCTGACCGCCAAAGCGGTGCATAGAGGACGGATTGCCATAATAGTCCCGCAGATAGGGCATCATGGCCTCAAGCACCTCAGGGGCGACCCTGGTGGTGGCATTGTTGTCCATATACACTGCACTCTCTGGATTCATCATTTGGACTCCTCCACAATCAGCGAGTCAAGGACCAGCTCGCGAAGTTTTTTCTCCACATACTCTTTCAGGGTAGTCTGGGATTTTGTGCAACTGGTGCAGGCGCCGCGCAAGGAGACCATGACAAAGTCACCATCGACATCCACCAATTCGATATCGCCGCCATCCTTGCGCAGGCCGGGTCTGATCTCTCGTTCCAGGGCCTCTTCGATTTTTTTGATCTTCTGCAGAGTGGTCATGCGCTTGGGTTTTTCATCCATCTTCTTGATATCAATCCCCTGATGCACCGTGGCCACCAGGATCTCCCGCAGACGGTCGATGCACTTGCCGCAACCGCCGCCCGCCTTGGTAAAATTGGTGATCTCTTCCACCGAACGCAGATTGGACTCCTTGATGGCCCTGATAATCTCCAGATCCGTGACCCCAAAGCATTCGCAGACGATCTCCCCTTCCGCCATGGGCAGCTTCAATCCCCGATAATTGGCGATGGCCGATTCCAAAGCCTCACGGCCCATCACCGAGCAATGCATCTTCTCCTTGGGCAAGCCGCCGAGACGATCGGCGATATCTTCGTTGGTCACCTTCGCGGCCTCATCAAGGGTCATGCCGATAATCATCTCGGTTAAAACCGAAGATGAGGCAATGGCACTGGCACAACCAAAGGTCTTGAACTTGGCGTCAGCAATGACACCTTTATCATCCACCTTGAAGGTCAATTTCAAGGCATCGCCGCAGGCCAGCGACCCCACTTCGCCGATGCCGTCAGGATTCTCGACCTCTCCCACATTCTTGGGATGCAAAAAGTGCTGCTGAACTTTATTGGTATATTCCCACATGAGTTGCTCCTGATAAATTAGGGGCCGTTACGAAATAACCTTTATCTTCATATCCATTTTGTTACGGCCCCTTATGCCGTTAACGACACTGAGATACGACAGTTATTTTATGACAACGGCTTATAAAATAAAGAGTGAACAGAAAAAAATATCCTGTTCACTTTTCGCTATTCACTTTTGCACACACTAAATACTTCACCAA
>CAITDH010000161.1 GCA_903891045.1 uncultured Desulfobulbaceae bacterium
CCCAGCGCCAGGAGACTGTCCGCTCAATGGGATTCACCTTGATCACCATGATCGGAAAGGTGAGGAAGACAAACCAGAGCGAGACCAGCAGCGATCTTTTTAGTGCCTTACAGATTATTTTCTTGTTTTTTTTACAAGAGAATAATCTACGAAAGGCACTTATCCCGTTTATCGGGGTTATTTCCTTCACTGTCATCATAATAGCCCGCTCACACCTTCTTGGTATCCGCCTTGCCAAGCAGACCGGACGGTTTGAAGATCAGGATCAGGACCAGCAGGGAAAAGGCAAAGACATCTTCATAATCACTGGAGACATAGCCGGTGGCAAAGCTCTCGGTCAGCCCCAGGACCAGACTGCCGAGCACGGCGCCCGGAATCGAGCCAATCCCGCCCAAGACCGCGGCAGTAAAGGCCTTGATGCCGGCGATAAAGCCGATGGCGAAATTGATCTGGCCGATATGGGAGGCAATCAGCAGGCCGCCGATAGCGGCCAGGGCTGAGCCGAGGACAAAGGTCGCGGAGATGACCCGATCGACGTTGATGCCCACCAGCAGGGCCATGGTCCGATCCTGGGCTGTTGCCCGCATGGCCTTGCCGATCCGGGTAAATTTGATGAACAGGGTCAGGGCCAGCATGATCACGGCGGTGGTGATGAGGATGACCAGATCAGAAGAGCCAATGATATGGGCCACAGGTTCCATAAAGGCAAATTCGGGGATCAATGCGGGAAATGGCAGAAAATCGGAGGTCTGGGCCAGGAGGACATAGTTCTGCAGGAGGATGGACATGCCGATGGCGCTGATCAGCGGGGCCAAGCGCGGCGCATGACGCAGAGGTTTGTAGGCAATCTTTTCAACCGTATAACCATAGGCCGATGACCATATCGCCGCCGCAACGCCAGCCACAACGACAATGGCGGCCAAGGGGAAACCATAGATTGACAGCGTCGTGGCCACGATAAACGAGGTGAAGGCCCCAATCATATAAATCTCGCCATGGGCGAAATTGATCAGACCGATAATCCCATAGACCATGGTGTAGCCGAGGGCAATAAGGGCGTAAATCGACCCCCTGGTCAGGCCGCTCAAAAAGAGTTCAATGAAATAATCCATGATTGTTCAGGTGGTTAGGCTGAAGGATGAAGGGCTTCCCATGATTATTTATTCCTCTTAACCCATCCGACAACGGTGTGTGAAACGCGCCAGATTTTGTTTCTTGGCCTTTAGTCTATCTTATTTTACCTCAACGAACCGGCCATTCTTGACCTGATAGATGGCAAAGCCAACACCTACGGCATCACCCTTCGCATCAAAGTTGATAGTACCAACCGGCGTATCAACCTTTTCTGTCTGCAGTGCCTTGGTCACTGCCGCTATCTCCGTGGAACCAGCCTTGTTAATGGCATTGAGAATGGCCAGGGACGCGGAATAGGCACTTTCATAAAAGGCGCCGGGGTCACTGTTATAGGCCTTTTTATGAGCGGCAACGGCAGCCTGGGATGCGGGATTTTTCGAATTATCCTTTGGACCGGTGGCATATACCCCTTCCGCGTCCTTGCCGGCAACCTTAATAAAGGTGGCATCCTTCACCCCGTCATCGGAGAGAAATGCTGTGCTCATCCGTTTTTTACGCATCATGGAGACGATCTTTGCGGCCTCGGGATGATATCCGCCATAAATAACAGCATCAGCCTGAGATTGTTTGATCTTCTGGACAATGGCGGAATAATCGACAGCCCCGGGAGTCACCCCTTCAAAGAGGACGACCTTGCCTTTGCCGGATTTTTCAATAAACCCTTTGGCCAGCTCGGCTACTCCTTTGCCGTAGTCACCCTTGTCATGAATCACTGCTATCTTCTTCACCCCGAGCACGTTCAAGGCAAAGTCCACTTCCGGTTTGGCCTGCATGTTATCAGGGGCAATGGTCCGGAAGAAATTGGGATACTCTCCACTCTGGGTCAACTCAGGACTGGTGGCCGATGGTGAGATAAGGATAACTCCCGCCGCCTTATAGATAGGCAGGGCGGACTTGGTGGCCCCGGAACAGATATGACCGAGGACCACATCAACACCCTGCGATACCAGCTTGGTGGCAATATTGGTTGCGACCTCTGGTTTGCATACATCATCTTCTATCAGCAGTTCCACCTTTTTGCCATTGACTCCCCCCTTGGCGTTCAGCTCTGCCACCACCAGCTTTGCAGCATTGACGGTTGGCAGACCATAGGATGCCAGATCACCGCTATGCGCGCCAGCAACACCAAGCTTGATGGTATCTCCAGCCATACCGGTTCCAGGAAGCATCATGGTCAGGATAGCGGCCATTGCAGTCACCAGAATATTTATTCTCATTCTTGATTTCACCTTTTTCCTTCAATGGATGAAGGCTGATATCCGTTAAATAATATCTAACCATTTCATGCTGTTTGATACTGCAACCTGTTCAGTTCACATATTTCAGGCTGAAACTCTTTACAAAAGAGAGTATCATTCATTGTCAATGTTCAGTATAAAAAAAACAGTTTTGATAATACCATCTGACAGAAAAAAAACACCTTTTTTCACTATTTCTGGCGCACGGCACACCCTGCAAAAGATTCATTTCACTTCGAAATATAATTATCCATGCCTGATTCCCCCCAAAGCCTGTACCTTCTTGGCCGCCCATTCAGCCCGCTGTACAGCGCGGCCATGAAACTCCGCTCTTCCCTCTATGAGCGAAGATTCTTCCGTCGATACAAGATGGATGCTCCCGTCATCTCGATCGGCAATCTGACCATGGGCGGAACCGGCAAGACCCCCATCGTCAGTTACCTGGCCACCTTTTTACAGAACCAGGGTTACAAACCGGCTATCATCAGTCGTGGCTATGGTGGCGCTGCCGGAAACAAGGTCAATGTGGTCTCCGATGGGAAAGAAATATTCCTTGACGCCAAGCAGGCAGGAGATGAACCGCGGCTAATGGCCGAGTCCCTGCCGGGAATTCCTGTCCTCACCGGTATTGTGCGCGCCCTACCCTGTAAGCACGCCATTCATACCCTTGGCTGCGACATCCTTCTCCTTGACGATGGCTTTCAGCATCTGGCCGTGGAGCGGGATATCAATCTGGTCCTGTTCAGTGCCGATTCACTGGCGGGCAACAGCCGGGTCTTTCCTGGTGGCGATCTGCGAGAACCGGTTACCGCGCTCCAGCGTGCTGACGCCTTTCTGCTGACGGGGATGACCACAATGAATAAGGAAAGGGCGGAGCGTTTTGCCGCCCTTCTCCAGGATCGTTTTCCCCATCGGCCTGTTTTTTTCAGTCAGTACATCGCTTGTGGCGCAATCAGTGAGCAGGGAGATGAAACCCTTCCCCTCACGGCCCTGCCCTCACCACTTTATGGCTTTTGCGGGATTGCCAGGCCAGAGGCCTTCCGGCAAACCCTGGCAGAACGGGGGCTTGTTTTAAGCGGTTTTACCGCCCTGAAAGATCATCAGCACTATACCCCTCGGATTTTGCAGCAACTCCAGAAAAAAGCCAGCGATAGCGAGGCCAAAGGGATCATTACCACCGCCAAGGACATGGTCAAGCTCAAGAACTGCAATTTTCCCCTCCCCTTTTATAGCCTGCAAATGCAGACCCATGTTGATGATGGACTGCAATCCTTTATTATGGAGAAACTGGCGATGCTCACGCGAACCACCAGATGATGTGTTTTTTCCCACCTCTTGCCACAATCGTGTTTTTTATCCCACAGCAATCCCACCCATGAATAAACCGCAAGCCGCAATGCAACATATTGAATAAATAAGACAAGTTTGCTTAACATTGCGAATCAACATTATGGTCTGTTTTTTGCATAAGTTAAACCAAGATAACGCTGTCCTTATTCCTGAACAAACAAGGTCTTTTTATATGTCACGTCAAATAGAGCTCCATCAACACACTGTACGCAAAACCATCCGTTGTGAAGGCATTGGTCTGCACTCAGGCGAGCCTGTCAATATGGCAATCAAGCCGGCACCTGAAAATAACGGTATTCGTTTTTTCCGTTGTGACCTGACCTCTCATCAGCATATTCAGGCCCATATGGATAAGATCGTTGACACCCGTCGTTCCACAACCATCAGTGATAACGGCATAACAGTCGCCACCACGGAACACCTCATGGCCGCCCTCCTCGGATACGGCATTGATAACGCCGACATTGAACTTGACGGCGTTGAAGTTCCGATCATGGATGGCAGTGCCGGCCCTTTTATTCATCTCCTGACCCAAGCGGGAAAAAGAAAGCAGACGGCCTTGCGTAAAGTGCTGCGTATCACCAAGGAAATCACCTATCAGGACGGCGACAGCCTCCTTCGCATTCTTCCCTACAACGGTTTCAAGATCAGCGGCAAGATTAACTTTAACGATCAGGTCATCCAGACCCAGCACTATTCAATCAACCTGACAGAAGATCGCTTTGTCAAAGAAATCGCCATGGCCAGGACCTTTGGATATGCTGAACAGGTTGAGGAATTATGGAAGCAAGGACTGGCGCTCGGCGTTAACCTGAGCAATGTAATCGCCATTCACTGGGATCGAAAAAGCGTATTAAATGAAGAAGGTCTGCGATTTGACGATGAATTTATCCGCCATAAGGTCCTGGATCTGGTAGGCGATCTGGCGCTCCTTGGCTGTCCTGTCCTTGGCCATGTTACCGCCCATTGTGCTGGTCACACCCAACACCTTGCCTTCATGCAGGCCATCGCCAATGCCACCGACTGCTGGGAGCTCATTGAAATGAACCAAAACGGTAACTACTCCGTGCTGGATCAAGTCATCTCCAGCACGAAAGCGGCGGGCAACATGCTCGCGCCCCTTTTCAGACCACAACCAGCACATTCCGCTATTACCCCAGCGGCATCCTACTGACTTTTAGATTTTCATCTCCCTGAACAAAAATAGCTGCAGTAAGATCAATTCACATGACTCTTTTTTTATTCATTTTTTAGCCGCTTCCGCAGAATCTGTGCAAAATTGGCGTAAAAAATAAGAGAATTGTTCCACCGTGCCAGTTATGATGGTTTTATTAGAAAATTATCCAGTCCATAAAGGTGACAGTAATGTCCGTATATGGTCTCCCCCCTATTTGCAAGGACTTTTCACACTGGATGACAGGGACAGGATTGCTTCCGTATATTCGGCCTCTTGATGAGGGGGAATTTCCTCGGGCCTTGATGAAATACGCACGTATCGTCCTTATCGGTTAGCTTGGCATACTGGGCCGACTTAGGGCTTCGGCAATGGCTCGCGCATCATTGAAATCGTTTTTATTGCCTCGAAGGCACGGCTTGACATATTGTGCTGATATAAGCATAACCTCGTACCCCAAGGATTTCAACTCACGCCCCCAATAGTGGGAACCAGCGCATGCTTCCATGCCAACCTTGCAAGGTGGCAAGTGAATAAAAAAGAGGCGGACATGTTTACGCTGTAGCATACGCTTCTGCACTTCTTTGGAATGTTCAGCAAAGCACGCTACATGAAAAACATTTTTTGCCAAGTCCAAGCCCACTGTGGTAATCTTCATTTTGGTCTCCTCTCGCTTTGGCTTGATGGAAACTTCAATTGCCATCATGACACAATGATGCCGATTGGAAAAGCAAGGGGAGACCATCTCATCAGTTAAAGACTTGTGAAATGGCTCCACTTGTTTGAGCAAGGTTTTGTTTTTTTAAGTGAATTTTTCGTTTATTTTTTCACGCTGCCTGTTCAACTGTCGGCAGTATTACAACATAGGCTTCATCATGTGTTTTATTCATGTGTAAAAAAACCACGTCCTTTGGGCGTGGTCAGAGTTCAACGGCTCTGCCGGTTGAACAGTTAAGTGTAATGGTCTCGTGAAAAGTCAAAATCAACAAATCTCCCCCTGATGATTTCAGCAGATTGAAAGGGCGGAGGTTGGAATTTTTACGAGATCATCAATACTGCCATTCAGAAACGGCAGTTGTTTGAAAAAAAGTCAAAAAATCGAGAAAGATTGCTTTATGTTTTATGCAGTATGAACTGCCAGTGTATTTAATGACCCGGTAAACAAACGCCCTCTGGGCTCAACTCAATACCACCCCCTCCGGGGGTGGATTCTTTATTATTTAGTAAATTCGTAAATGTTTTTTTCGCCGCAGGTTGAAAAAAATACTTATTTTTGAGACAAGTTAAGTATGTGCAAATTTTTGCTGGTATTTGACGTAAACGACCTCCAGCCTAAAAATCTATTTTCAAAGGAGAAATGGGGATGTCCAAGAAAATGTATGATGTTGCAATTCCGCTTGGCACGTATGAGGATCGTGAAGGTAATGAAAAGACAA
>CAITDH010000162.1 GCA_903891045.1 uncultured Desulfobulbaceae bacterium
CAAGACCTCACAAACTCTGACACCTGCGGCCCACAAGAACTGCCTCTTTTTTCCATTTCCGGTTCGTGATGAGCAGATTGTCGTAGCCATGGTTGCAGGAATTGACTCATTACTTGTAAAAAAGGTCGGCCACGATTGGTTACAAGAGATCTGCGACACCCTGCTGCAAGAGTTTCTGATACTCAAACAGGCAGGTATTGATCCACAAACCGGCCTGCTCAACTGTGCCCACCTAAACACATTACTTGACACCATTCCCGACGGAGAGCATGTTGGCCTGGCCTTGGTGGAAATATACCCCCAGGCCCGCACCGCCATGGAAGCGATGCGACATGCGCGGCGGGCAGCGACAGCACTGAAATCTTTTGTTGGAGAACGTGCTCCTCTGCATCACATCGGCCAATCTGTGTTTGCTTTCTTCTACCGAAACTGTAACGAAGATTCTGCCGCACGTCTTGGCCCTTTGCTAGTCTCTTTCCTAAAACACGAGCAATTCAAACGCGTGCACATAGGATACAGCCAAGGAGAAATAAGTCATGACCGACAGAATAATAGTCGACAAATCTTCGATGAGGCCTGGCTTGCTCTCCAAACTTCCTGTAAAAGGGGGCCTTTTAGTTTCTGCACCCATCGTTCACTACAAAACTCCCAACGCCATTCCCTATACGCCTCAGATCGAGCCATCCTGGCCAGACTCCAACCTTATTGGATGCAGTTGGATCAGTTCGCCCTGATCCAACTGCATCCTGCCAAGGCCACTGACAACATTTATGACAAAATTATCCTGAATGCTGTTGACAGTAAAAAATTCAAAGGGCAAGATAATGATATCTATATATTGCTTCCCATCACCAACACTCGCAAGGTGCTCTCTTTTGTCAGAAAGATACTGCAATCCCTGCCCTGTGACAAAAAAGTCAAAAATACTGTGGCGGCGGGCATTGCCTTTTTTCCTTTCAATGATTTTAAAAAATCAGAGATGGTGCTCAACTGCCGAAAGGCTTTGTTACACGGAGATTTGTTAGGAGAAGGCATGCTCACAATCTTTGACGCCTTGAGCTTGAATGTCAGTGGTGATATCTTCTATGGAGAAGGCGATCTACCCCGAGCTGTCAAAGAATACAAACGCGGTTTATCCATCCAGCCTCAGGACGTAAACCTGCTCAACAGCCTTGGTGTCTGTTACGCGATGATGAACAGACGCCGCTTGGCCAATGACTGCTTTCTCAAGACACTGGCAGTCAAAAATGATGATTTTATATCTTGGTATAATCTGGGACTTGGGCGTGAAGCACAAGGAAATATTTCAGGGGCGGTGGCAGCTTTTGAACATGCGTGTAAATGCCATATTGACAACGAGCAAGATAGCGCCAACGTAAGAGACGAGCTTCCTTTCCAGCTTGGAAAGAGCTATTGTCAAACAGGACGCTATCAAGAGACACTCGACATCCTTTTACCTTGGTACAATACAAAAAAGAACGATCCAGAATCTGGCAGGGCGCTGCGCTATCTCGGAGAATCTTTTCATAGAGTTGGCCGGATTAGGGAGGCAATGAGCTGGCTGCAACGAGCCATACGTTTTGACGAATTTGACGCAGACACCCTGAGCCTGCTGGGTGAAATCTATCTTGACAACAATGAAGGTGACCAGATAGCCCTCAAGCTCTGTGAAAAAAGTATTGAATTGAACCCGATTCCCGCCCTGTTTCACCTTCGCCTTGCAAGAGCACAGATTCAATGCGGGTACCTGGACATGGCCAGAACCACCCTTCAGTATTGCCTCAGAAACAAAGAAACAAAAGGAGCATCCTGGCTCCAGATGGGATTAATCTCTTGGAAACAAGGACAAAAAACAAGAGCCAGACACTGGTTTTCCAAGATACTTACCCATGCAGAAACTGACACCAACGGGTACAAACAGGCCAGCAGCTATATAGAAGAAATCCAGACAAACTAAACACCCACCAGCTAAAAGCTGGTGGGTTAATCGTATGTGCTGAAAGCACGGATACGGGTCAGCAGACCCGTTGATTATTCGTCCACTTTTATACTCTCACCGGAGCTTGGCTCAAAATGATGCTCAAGATAACTTTTCATCATTTCATCTGTAACTTGTCCCGACGTGGCACAAA
>CAITDH010000163.1 GCA_903891045.1 uncultured Desulfobulbaceae bacterium
CTATCTTTTTTTGTGGTCATAATTACCCTCCGATGGCTTAGAAATAATCCGTTGGAACTACTGGCAAGGGTAATTATGACCACTTTTTACAAAAGTTTCATCCTTCGTTGTCCCTGATTACAGGGATGGGGGTTAGCCAGATGATCACGATTGTTTTTTGGGTAAAAATGCTGAAAGGAAGACCGCAGTGAGGGCAAAAAAGGCAGCCATGAGAAAGCTGCCGGCAAAGCTGCCGGTTGTGTCGGCGAGCACCCCGGCCAGATAAGGGCCGATGACCTGACCCAGGCCAAAGACAAAGGTTATAAATCCAAAAATCGCCGCCACCCGCTCGGCTCCTGCATAATCTCCGACCAGCGCCGCCATGATGGAGGGAACACTCCAGACGACAATCCCGTAGCAGCCAATGGAGAGGTAAAGAAAGATTTGCGGCAGATCGAGGGCAATCAAGAGGTATGCCACGGATTGAATGGCAAAGACCAGCATCAATGCCGGTCTGCGGCCAAAGCGGTCGGAAAAGATCCCGAAGGCCGGCCCGGAAAAAAGACTGAGCAGCCCCACCCACGACCAGAAATTGCCGGCCACGGCCTCGCTGAATCCTTTTTCCTGAACCAGGGTGGTTACAATAAAGGTGGCATAGATCACATAGGAAAAGCCGAACAGAAAATAAATGGCGGCGCAGTGCAGGACAATGGAGGAGCGGAGCCGGGGAGACTCGGCATAGGCATTATGGTGTTTGTTGGGATGGGACTCGGTCATGCCTACCGGCAGAAGCCCGCACTCCTGGGGGCTGTTTCTGAGGATGAGAGAACAGATTGCTGCGACGCAGAGGACAATCGTGCCGAGGACCAACCAGCTTACCCGCCATCCTTGTTCATAGACGGTGTTCAGATAGGGAATCAGTTTCCCGGACAGGATAATGGCAAAACCGCTGCCGATGGCCACAAACCCAGTGGCCCGGCCTCGTTTATTGCTGGCAAACCAGCACGAGATCAGCGACACCATTGGCACATTGGACAGGCCGCTGCCGATCCCGGTCAACAGGTAAAGGGCCAGGATCAGATAGAGGTTTTGGGCCCAGCCAATGAGGAGCATGGAGATGCCAATAATGGCCAGGGCCGTCCCGATCAACCGGCGGGCGCCAAAGCGTCTGGTGAGTCGGCCGCAAAGCAGGACCGCGATCAGATAGCCGATAAAGTTCAAGGTCCCGATCAACCCCATCTGCCGATAGGAGAGTTGCAGGGCACGGCCCATGGACGGAAGCAGCACTCCCAGGGAAAATCTGCCCAGACCAAGGCTGGCAAAAAGACAGAGGGTTCCGGTTGCCATTACGTACCAGCCGTAATGGACGGAGGAAATGCCCTTTTTGCAAGAGATGTTATGAGAATCCATGTTTTTCAATTGTATTTGATGCAGATTCTTTCGGGACTGTTCTGTCTGAGTCAGACAATAAGGCCATGATAGCAGATTCCCCTTCGTTCTCCATCTCTTTTTAAGAGTCTTGTAAAATGGTGCTCTTTCTCTTGCAAGCCAGTTGACACCCTCTTTGGTTTGTGGGTACAGTGGGGCGCGTGATTTGGCATTGGTATCGGAGGCAGAATATGCGCGCAGTCATTCAACGGGTCAGCCGGGCAGTGGTCACGGTTGACCAGGAACAAGTCGGGGCCATTGGCCAGGGACTGGTTGTCCTCCTTGGCATCCATCGAGAGGACCAGCTAGCAGATCTGGACTGGCTGGTCGATAAAATAGTTTATTTGCGGATTTTTGAGGACGAGGCAGGGAAAATGAATCGTTCCCTGCTCGACACCGGCGGCGCCATGCTTATTATCTCTCAGTTCACTCTCTATGGAGATTGTCGCAAAGGCCGTCGGCCGGGGTATTCGCAGGCTGCCAGGCCGGATCAGGCGGAAGCCCTGTATGAACGGTTTATCAAGGCCGTGAAACATCATGGCATTCAGACGGCAACGGGTCGTTTTCAGGCAACAATGGCAGTGGAACTGGTGAATGACGGACCGGTCACCCTGCTTCTGGATTCAGCAAAGATGTTTTAACATTCTTCATTTTCTTATATTCTCATGCCTTTTCTTCCTGGACAATCCTATTCTGCCTTTACCCTGAAACGACACGCGTATATCGCGGAAATTGGCTCCGATGTCTATCTTTTCGAGCATGATGTTCTGGGCTGCCCCTTGCTTGCCATCAAAAACAGCGATTCCAACAAGACCTTTGCCGCTGCCTTTAATACCAGTCCCACCGATTCCACTGGCGTGGCCCATATCCTCGAACATTCGGTGCTGATGGGATCGAAGAAATATCCCGTCAACGATGTCTTCGGCGAGATCCACAAGGGCGGGCTCATGACCTTTTTGAATGCCATGACCGGATCGGATATCACCTATTATCCCTTCGCCACCCGCAATCTGAAGGAATATTTCAACATCATGGATGTGTACTGTGATGTGGTCTTCAATCCGCTGCTCAGCCGCGCCACCTTTGAACAGGAGGGCTGGCATTATCATCAGGAAGAGGAAAATGGGGCGCTGGAGTTTCAGGGGGTGGTCTATAACGAGATGAAGGGCGCCTTTTCCGATCCGATCCGTCTCCTTTTTCATCATATCTTTGGCGGACTCATGCCCGGTTCCACCTACGCCCATGAGTCCGGCGGTGATCCCAAGAATATTCCGGATCTCTCTTATGAGGCCTTTTGTGCCTTCCATAAGGAACATTATCATCCCTCCAACAGCACTTTCTTTGTCTACGGGGATGCGCCGCTTGCCGATGAACTCCGCTATCTCCAGGAGAATTTTCTGACTGCTTTTCCGGCACCAGAGGCCAGGATCAAGGTGGAGGCGGGGCGAGATATTGACGAGATCACCTTTATTGAAGATCGCTACGGTGTGGAATCGACAGAAACTGCGGCCAAGACCTTTCTGGCCGTGGGCCAGGCGGTCTCGACGGTGCTCAATCGTCAGGAAAACGCCGCCTTTCAGGTTATTGCCGGGATCCTCTACAATTCAGATGCCTCTCCCCTGAAAAACAAAATCGTCTCCAGTGGTCTCTGCAAGGACTTTGGCGGGCTCTATCTGTGTACCTCAAGCTTCAAGACCTTCATGATCACCTATCTGGTCGGCAGTGATCCTGATAAACGGGACCCCTTTCTGTCCCTGTACAACGAGACCTTGCAGGAGATGGTGAGAACCGGCCTTGATCGCGATCTGCTGCTCTCGGAACTGAATAAATATGAATTTTCGGTGCGGGAAGAGTCGAGCAAGGCCCAGCGTGGTCTGGATCTTATCGGCAAGGCCATGCCTGCTCTCAAGTATGGCACGGATCCCTTTGAATCTCTGGAGATCGAAGAGCTGTTTCGGACCATTCGCCACAAGGCGCTTGAAGAAGGATATTTTGAGGAGTTGATTGAGCGCTATCTTCTGGAAAACAAGGCCACTGTGGTGGTCACCCTGATCCCTGATCCTGCCAAGCTGGCCCAGACCCAGGATGAAGAGACCAAAAGACTGGAGGACTACGCGGCGACCTTGACCGGGACGCAACGGCAGGAGCTCATTGCCAGAACCGCTGAACTGCGGCAGCAGCAACAGACACCCAATAGTCCTGAAACCCTTGCCCTGCTGCCGCAACTGAGCCACAGCGACCTGGATTCACACCTTGCCTTTCATGCGGTGCAGCCCACCGAGATGTTCGGCACCACGCAGGTGCTGGTCAGCGCCCTTGCCACCGAGCATATCTCTTATGTGGATATGGGCTTTGATGTCTCGGTAGTCCCTTCCCGGCTTCTGCCCTGGTTGGACCTTTTTGCCACCATTGTCACCGAGATCGGCACCAGGAAGATGGATTTCATGCATCTGGCCCGGGAACTGGGCACCTGTACCGGTGATTTTTCACACTCCTTTAACAGCTATAGCAAGTTGGGCAGTTCCGAGCTGGTGCGGCCCGTTCTCTGGTTTCAGATGAAGTGCCTGCCGGAATACCAGGAGCGGGCCCTGCACCTGATGACCGAGATCTTTACTGAACTTTCTCTGGAAGACAGGGCGCACATTGAGGAGATTGTGCACCGCGAAGTTGCCTGGTCGGAACACAGCGCCCAGAGTGAAGGTTACAGTCTGGCGGCCGCGCGGGC
Source organism: uncultured Desulfobulbaceae bacterium (assembly GCA_903891045.1). GTDB lineage: Bacteria > Desulfobacterota > Desulfobulbia > Desulfobulbales > Desulfocapsaceae > UBA2270. The sequence continues at coordinate 4,133 of CAITDH010000163.1, forward strand.
CTTTGCCCATCTCGGTCTTGCCGGGGCATACAATGAGATGATCTCCGGTATCACCTCCTATCGGGCGGAAAAAGAGCTGGACCAGAATTACCCGCAGAGGGAAGAGGCCTTCCTGGCCGCCATGCAGGAGTTGGCCACCCTTATTTTCAACCGCAATAACCTGATCCTGGCCATCACTGCCGACCCTGAAGAAATCGAGACCTTCTCTCGCCATGGAAACGCCCTGGTGACGGCCCTGCCCAACACCCCTGTTGCCAGGCAGATCCTGACCCTGCCGGATCTGCCGGCCCATGAGGCGTTGATCACCTCGGCCGAGATCGTCTTTGCAGTGCAGGCCGGTTCTCTTTTGCCAAACGGTGCGGGTTATAATGGCCATTTTGAGGTCCTGAAAAACTATCTCTCCCGGGACTATCTGTGGAACACGGTGCGGCAGATGGGCGGGGCCTATGGCTGTTTTATCCAGTTCAGTCATATTACCGGCAATCTGGGATTTGTCAGTTATCGGGACCCCCAGGTACGCAAGACTTACGACAGCTATGCCGCCATCCCCGCAATGATCTCCGGCCTGCAGCTCTCCGGCAAGGCGCTGGAACAACTGGTGATCGGCACCTACGGTAACTTTGATCCGCTGCAGAGTGCCGCCGCCAAAGGGGCGACTGCCAGAAATGAATTCCTGAGCGGGATTACCCCTGCTCATAAGCAGCAGCGTATTGAAGAGATCATCACGACCCGGGTCGCCGATATGCAGGCCTTTGCCCCGGCCTTTACCCGAATGCTGTCTGGTTCCCATCGGGTTATTATCGGTAATCGCGGCAAGATTGAGAAAGACCGGGATTTGTTTGAACGGATCAGCGAACTTTGATGGCGTCGCGAAAAGGCCCAAATACTTCGTTGCACTGCATCCCTCGTCACTGCGGCGTACCCAAAAGTACGCCTCATTCCTCAGGATTTGTGCGCCTTGTCTTTGGACCTTTTTGCTTAGCCATCCTTACCCCCTATGACCATTCCCATGTGGTCGATCAACCATAATAACAGGACATGCCCATGAGTGGAAAACATTTTGATAAGGCCGCGGCTGGCTGGGATCAGAAACTGCGCCGGGTTGAAATGGCGGCCAAGATCGCGGCAGCCATCAGCAGTACCTTGCCGCTGAATAAAAAAATGATTGCCCTGGAGTACGGCTGCGGCACAGGACTGGTGGGACTGGCGTTGGCGCCACAGCTGGCGACGCTGACCGCTGTGGATACCTCAAGCGGAATGCTTGAGGTGCTGACCCAGAAGATCAAGGATGAAAAGATCACCAATGTGACCCCGTTGCGTCTGGACCTGTCGCAGGAGTCTTTGCCCGAGAGGTTTGATCTGATTTTCTGTGCCATGACCCTGCATCACATCAAAGAGGCCGATCAGCTCTTGGCCCGTTTCTGTGATCTGCTCAAGGACGGCGGTTATCTGGCCGTGGCTGATCTGAAAACAGAGGATGGCACTTTTCATGGACCGGAGGCCGATGGGGTCATGCATCATGGCTTTAATCCGGCAGAGTTAGTGAAAACCTTGGCAAAGTTTGGCCTGAATCAGGTGGCAGTTCAAAATGTCCATTCTCTCGTCAAGACCAATGACGCTGGCGTTGAACGGGCCTATCCAGTCTTCCTGCTTACAGGAAAGAAGGGATAGAGCGGTTATTGGATAGAATAGAAGTTGCTCCGTTTTATTTAGATGTTGGGATCCAGATTAATGAGATAAAATGAATGATCAAATGCTTAATAAGATTATCAAGCGATATGAAACGGATAGCGAGATTATTTCTGAAAAGCCCTTCAACGCTTGTGATTTAGATAATTGGAATTTTAAGTATGTTTTTCCACGACTTGAACGAGCCGCTATCAACCAAATTGAAAATGGTGGAGCAACAATATCGAGATATGCAAATTGGACAGAAACTATCCATGGCCTTTTGAGCTGTTGTATTTATGAGCTTAAAAAAACACATAACACCGAAAAAATTCGCAATCTATTGACAATGGTCACGAATTCAATAGGGGCATTTCACGACATTCAGGCCATGTTCGATCCGTTTGATATTTTGAAGATTCCAAAATATTTACATGAAGTTGATAATGCTTGCCATGGGATACAATGCAAAAATGCATATTTCGTTAAATTGGGAAAAGAAGGTATCTGGGAAAATTCCAGTATAAAGGAGTCTAAAATTCGTATTGGTTGGAAATCGATAGATCTTCAGGATATAAACTCCAAAAAATGGGAATCTGTCAGGCAACAATTAGCTGCTGAAATACCGGATAAAGGTTCGGTAACAAGAGATTTCAAGGCGTTGAGCAATATCTGTGAGTCATGTCCAGATGATATTTGGATCACCTTCCATGCTTCGAAGTTATGGTGGACGAAAGCAGGGGAAGAAACAATCTATGAAGATGAAATTTCCAAATATCGCAAAACATCTATTCCCTGGTCTTCTACCAACATAAAAGGTGATGAGTTATTGATAAACAAGCTTCCTGGATCATTGTCGAAAACTCAAGGATTCAGAGGAACTATTTGTAAAGTGGACGACAAACAAGCTTTGTTAAGAATCATAAACGACAATCCCAGCAAAATTCACACCTCCATCGAATCGACATTGAATGTGTTACAAATAAGCTTGGAAGATGCCATCAAACAACTTCATTGGAAAGATTTTGAAACATTCGTAGATTTAATATTCAGGGGCTCTGGTTGGAGAAGAATTTCAATGTTAGGAGAATCAATGAAATTCAGTGACATTGAGCTTGAATATCCAATAACGCACGATAAATATCAAGTCCAGGTAAAATCCACATCAACCCAGTTAGAATTTCAAGCATATGTAAAACAATTCTCGCATGAGAATTTCAGGAAGTTATTTTATGTTGTACATTCTCCAGATGAAAAACTTTCCATGATTAGAGATTGTCCAAGTTATGTAGAATTGATTAAAGCTGACAAATTAGCAAAAATGGCTATAGATCTTGGCTTAGCAAATTGGCTGTTGCAAAAAATTAAGTAATAGCCCTACAAGTGCTTTACCTAATTTGATTCTTTACGCTACATTTTGTGCAGATCAAACATAGTCATCAGGCATTATTTGTTTTCATAAATTCCTCATAGGAGCATAGTATGCAATACTCTTCTGAAGTACAAAAGATGTGCCCGGTGGCCCAGGGCGCGTGTCACGGGGCCGCGCCCATCCCGCAGGAAGGCGGGTGGACCAAGGCCCGTGAGATCAAGGACATCAAAGGTCTCACCCACGGGGTCGGCTGGTGTGCCCCGCAGCAGGGCGCCTGCAAGCTGACCCTGAACATCAAGGACGGGATCATCGAGGAGGCACTGATCGAGACCATCGGCTGTACCGGCATGACCCATTCGGCGGCCATGGCCTCTGAAATCCTGCCGGGCAAGACCATCCTTGAGGCCCTGAATAC
>CAITDH010000164.1 GCA_903891045.1 uncultured Desulfobulbaceae bacterium
CTCGTCACTTTTCCAGGGGAAATATTCACCAAAGCCAAGGCGCCTGGCCAGTTCTGAGAAGATGGAGACAATGGATCTTGCCTGGTACATGGGGTTGATCGCCTTCTGCCCGAGCGAGAGGAAGGCCTCATACATCCAGTCGGAGACGACGCGGCTCTGTTCCAGATAGGTGCAGTCGGGCAGCACCACGTCACAGAGTTCGGTGGTGTTGGACATGAAGCAGTCAATGGAACAGGAAAATTCCAGTTTTTCAATGGCGTGCCTGATGGACGGTTCATTGCCGCAGGACATGACCGGATTGCCAAAATAGCAAAGCAGGGCCTTGAGTTTGCCAGCATCCACATCCTTTTCAAAATAGCCGGGGATCCAGCCGCTCCAGAGATGACCCTTGTCCAGTTTGATCTTGGCCGCATTGTTCGGGGGCTTGGGTTGATCGTCGCCCCAGGGTGAGGCCAGTTTGACCTTGCTGACCAGCGCCGGGCCGCCGGGGGCATCAAAGCAGCCCATCAAGGCATTGAGGGCGATGAGGGCCTGAACGGCGTGCAGGGTGTTGGCGCCCTGGGAGACCCCGGTCCAGGAGTTGGCTCCGGCGGCCGGGGCGGCAGCGGCAAATTCATGGGCCAGCCGCCGGATGGTATCGGCCGCAACCCCGCAGATTTCCGCCGCCCATTCGGGACTGCGCTCTATGCCATCCTCCTCGCCCAGCAGACGTTTCTTGAAGGCCTCAAATCCATAGGTCCATTTTTCGACAAACTCCGTATTGTACAATTCCTCCTTGACCAGTGTGTGGCACATGCCCATGGCCATGGCGCCGTCCGTACCCGGCTTGATGGCGATCCACTCTGTGGCGATGGCTGCGGTCTCGCTGCGGCGCGGATCAACCACCACCAGCTTGGCCCCGTTCTTGACCGCCTGCTTGAGCAGGGTGACCTTGCGTTGACCGGCCGAGGTGGCCAGCTCATTGATGCCGAAGAGGAGGATGAACTGGGAGTGGGCATAGTCAATCCAGGGCCGTTTTTCGCTGTAGTTCTTCTCGTTGGCCATGCGCGCCGGGTTGTCACACATCTGGCGATGGCTTACCTTGTTGGGGGTGCCGTAGGCCGCCATCACTGCGTCATGGCACCACATGTTGAAGTCGTTGCCCTGGTGGAAACCGACCTGGACCGGATCGATCTTCTTCAGGTTTTGCACTATCCGCTCCATGGCCTCGTCCCAGCTTGCCTTGCGGAACCGGCCATTCTCCTTGATCAGCGGGGTCTTGAGCCGATAGGCGCTGTAGGCGTTGTTGTGGGCGTTGGCCCCTTTGATACAGAGCCTGCCGCCGCCCTTGGGGTCTCCGGCCAGACCCTTGCAGCCGGTGATGATATTGTCCTTGACCTTGACCTCCTGGCCGCAGAGTCCCAGGCAGATGTAGCAGTGGGTGTTGACGCTGCGCATCTTCTCAGGCGCTTCGGCCCCTTCGGCTATGGTGGTGTACTCTTCTCCCAGATCGAGGGTGGCGACGGCCGCCGCCATCTGTTCGAGGATGGTGATATAGGCCTGACTGGTGGCCTGTTCGGCGAGCATGGAGAAGGAGAACATCCGTTCGTTGAAGAGATAACTCATGGTCAGTTCAGAGAGGCCGCGATAGAAGGAGCTTTTGGCGGCCGAGGCGAGCACCGCGCAGAACTCCACGGTCCAGCCCATCAGGTGGTTGCGCAGAAAGGTGAACTGTCTTTCCTGATCCTCGTTGTTATAGGCCGCCCGTTCCGCCAGATAGCGCATGAATTCGAGCTCGACGGCGATATGGTCATCGAGATCAAAATAATTGGGGTTTTTGTGGACTCCGGCCGTGTTCAGGGCGGCGCGGATGGCGATAACCGGTTCCTGCATGACCAGCGGTTCCCGGGTGATGTAACAGGACTCATAGGGAAAGGCCGGATTGTTGCCGGCGTTCAGGAAAAGGTCGGCATACTCGTAACGCAGTTCACTGAAGACGTCTTCTGCCGTTCCTGACTGGAGCCCTGAGGTCATCTTGGTCAGACCGGAACAGAAATCCTGGATGGTGCAGATCTCTTGCAGTGCATCGATACGATCTAAAAAATCACGACTCTTCATCTGTGTTATCAAATGAAGGGGGATCTCGTCTCGATATATGGCCGAAAGAAAGTGATACATCTTGGCCCGGGCCAGATTTATTGCTTTAATATTCATGGGAAAGTATCCTCCAGATTATGATGGGAAGTCGTGAGTCGTAAGGAGTAAGTTGTTATCGGCAAGACGCCACCTCAAGAAACAGCCGAAAAGATTGCTGTTTCTTGGAGGCGGCATAAGGTGCCGTAAACCAAGTAAGCAAGAAAAAGCCCTTGCTTACTTGGTAACGGCACCTAAACATTGATGCTGCTTTTTTTATCCTTGGCCTTCAAGACCTTTTCCACCTTCTCTTCCAGTTCCTCCCGGTCAATGGGTTTGACGCAGTATTCGTCCGCCCCAAGACTAATGGCCTCACGGGCCGTTTCTACCGTGGGATAGCCGGTGAGCATGATGGCCCGCATCTCCGGGGCCATTGTCTTGAGCAGCCCCAGCACCTCTATGCCGCTCATTTTCTTCAGCTTGATGTCAAGGATGGCTAGGTCCACCTTGTTGGCCTTGGCATAGGAAATGGCCTCGTCCTCTTCGGTAAAGGTGTGCACATTATGACCTTTCTTGGTTAAAATCTTACCAATGAGTACGGTCGCATCCTGTACATCATCCAATGCTAATATCTCAGCCATGATCTACCTCCCATAAAGTTTACGTAGCCATCTCTTTGAGGACTTCTTTCTTCCACAAACATCATTCGCGGACACTTGTTGTTTCAACCAGCGTTACCGGAATTTTGACGTGAAACGCTGCTCCCGGCATTTTTTCTTCAGACTTCTTGACTGCAACCGGACTTTCCACCTCTATCCGTCCGCCATGGTCCTGGATGATTCCGTAGGAGACCGAGAGTCCCAGGCCAGTCCCCTTGCCCACCGATTTGGTGGTAAAAAATGGGTCAAAGATCCGGGCCCGGATCTTGTCCGGGATTCCATGTCCGGTATCCTGGACGGTGGCCACCACCTCATGGGTGTCAGGATGATAGCGGGTGATCATGGTCAGCTCCCCTGCCCCCTGTTTTTCCATGGCGTGGTGGGCATTGTTGACCAGATTGACAAAGACCTGTCGCAACCGTTCGGTATCACCGACGATCAGGGGCAGATCCTCGGCAAAATCCTGATGGACATTGATATGGTCCATGTTCAGGGAGTGCTGGGTCACGGCAATCACATCCAGCAGGATCTCATTGATGGAAACATCCTCCCGGGAACTTTCCGATTGCCGGGAAAACTTGAGCAGATCGGCGACGATCTTGCGACAGGCCTTGGTCTGCCGTTCAATGATGGTCAGATTTTGTCCTTGTTCACTTTCCGGCGTAAAATCATCCATCATTAACTGGGAGTAACCAAGGATGATTCCCAGAGGGGTGTTGATTTCATGGGCCACTCCGGCAGCCATCTGGCCCACCGAGGCCATTTTTTCGCTTGCGGCCAGTTGTTCCATCATCGTTTTGATCCGGGTCAGATCCTTGACAATTCCTTCACAACCGCTAAACAGGCCGGCATCATCATATACAGCAGTGGCGGACAGGAGAACGTAGGTCCCTGTGCCATCCGCTTTGGCGAATTCCACCTCCAGATCTTCCACAAACCCTTGAGCGAGCAGGGTTTTATAGTATTTGTCAAGATCGTCTTCATTCTTGAAGATACCGAGGAGATTCAGGATCGGAGCGCCATGGACTGGATAGCCAAGCATCTCGAAACCGGCGCCATTCATGGTCAGTACCTGATTTGTTGAATCACTGAAATAGACCATGTCCTTGGAGTTGTTAAAAAGATTCCGGAATTTTTTTTCCGAGGCTGAGAGTTCAAGCGTTCGTTCTGCAACCATCTCTTCCAGGTGCAGGTTCATCCCCTGAAGCTGGTCGGCTGCGACTTCCAGTTGATCGTAGGCATCTTTCAGGCTCCTGGCCTTCTTGTTAATCGCCTGGTAGCCCTCAATGCCTTTATGGTAATAGATGGTGACGGCTGCCAAGGAGATCATGAGCAGGGTGTTGGTGCCACCGGAAATGGGAGAGATGAGTTGCCATAATTCCTGTTTGTCAGAAAAGAGCAGGATATGTTTCAGTAAATGTCCTATGGCCCGGGAGACGGCAAAGGCGGCAAGGGTCATACAAAAGTAAAAGAGAAATCCCCAGAGAAAATTTTCCGGTTGTTTTTTGGTCAGAAGAAAGGCATAGCGTAGGGAAAGAAACGAAAAGATAATGATGAACAGCGATCCCACCATATCGGTGACAATGGCTGGAGACAGGGGCAGGCTGGTCATTTCTTTTCCGCCTCATCTGAGGAGCGATAGAGGCAGCGCAGGCTCAGGAAGAGGAAAACAAGGGCCGGGACGCTGAGCAGGTGGTCGAGGGTAGCGCTGAAATAGATCAGTTTGATGACGGATAAAGGCCCCGTTATTTGTGACGAAAAGTATCCTGACGGATGGATGATGTCGGAATCGGCAATGTGAAATCCCAGCCAGTGCCCGGAAAAGGCCACGAGATTCCAGAGGATCATGAGAACGCAGAAGATCTGGAGATAGCGCCAGCCTTTGCCGGGGAAGGCGTTCCGGCCCACATCCCAGAAGAGATAGCCGAGGGCTGCCGAATAAAAGAGGTGGGCCAGTTGATGCACATAAATACTTTCTGTGGCACCGTGTGATTGTAATGCCCAAGCCTGATCCGGGGTAAGAAGCGGGGCCAGGGGTAGGAACAGTGCGAGCGTGGTGATTTTTCTAAATGAATTCATGTGATTATTGAGTTATGTAGGTACATTCTTGTATTTTCTTGAGGAGCTGTCATAGTATGTCAATGTCCCGGTTATTTTTTAAAGTGCCTCTATAGGAAACTCAGCTATCACCTTCCTGGACTCCCAGCTATGCGGGAGTAATGCAGCATATAATGCTATGTCATTCCCACACAGCCGGGAGTATTTCAGGGGGGGGAACATAAGAACTTTTAGCTGAGTATTGTATAGAGTCACTTTTTTTAATAACGGCTCAATGGAGATAAATCTGTTTGATATGACTATTCTATGCACATTGAGCGCCAGAAAGAAGAACTGGAGGGATAAATAATAAATAATTTGTGATGTTAAGGTGTTAGGCGGGAAGCCTTGTTGGGCTGGTCCTGGTGAATGGCATGGTTTTTTTTAATCACCCGCAGGAGACTGCAACAAAAAAGAGACAGTGAAACATTCTAGTATCACTTTTGTTCTCATGTGGCTGCCCAGTCAGGATGTGGAAGGAGGTAGGGGGAGAAATTTCCCAGGATATCTTTCAAGCTGTTCTGAAGGCATCGGCATCGATTTGATGGCGGCGCATCAGCCGTTGAAAGGCCTGGCGCTCCATGCCGCTGGCCTTGGCTGCGGCCGAGACGTTTCCTTTGGAGCCCGTCAGGCAGTGGCGCAGATAGGCGCTGGTGAA
>CAITDH010000165.1 GCA_903891045.1 uncultured Desulfobulbaceae bacterium
AAGGAGGTGGCCGACTCCTATCTCTCCGGCTTTCTGATCCCCGGGCTTCTCCCCCTCCCGGCCGGCCATAATGAAAACTGGCAGCGCGGGGTCGCGGTCAACTATAACCCGGACCGGGGTTTTGGCTTCATGCGTTACTACACCCTGCAACCGGAAGGACTGGTGGCCGAGACGATTTTTTTTCACTGCTCTAAATCCAATGTCGTAAACGATACCCTCTTTCTTGACCCTACCAGTATCTTTGAATTTCGCATCGTCATCAACACCGACAACAACCGCACCGAGGCCTGGGATATCCGTTCTCTCGACGAGCCTTTATCCTGAGGGGACTGCCAGTGGCAACCAGGGAATGCATCCCCTCGCCAGCCCTCCGGTTGCCACTCACTTCTCCCGCGATCCAATAACATCACACGCTTTCGTTCTTTTTCTTTTTATCCCCTTTTTTTTTTGTGATATAGTCCAATTCAGAATGATTGGAAAATGGCGGGGTGGGCGATCTATTCCACCCCATAGATCATCTTTATTCAACTCTTTAAGGAGGGGTAGAATGAAAAAAACCAGGATTGTATTATTCAGTTGTGCCGTCTCGTTCTTGCTGCTGACAGGCGCAGCAATGGCAAGCGATGCCTGTCTTGATTGCCACAGCAAGATCTCACCGGGGCAGGTCCAGGACTGGAAGATCAGCAAGCACGCCGGCAACGATGTCACCTGTTCGAGCTGTCATGGCACTGATCACCAGACCGCCGAAGATTACAAAAAAGCCAAGCTCCCCGATGAGCATGTCTGCAAGGAATGCCACGAAAAGCAGTTTAGCGAGTTTTCCACCGGCAAGCATAACTTCGGCTGGACCTCACTCAACGCCCTACCGGCAACCCATCTGGCCCCGGACGAGCTGATTGAAGGTGGACGCGGTTGCGGCGGCTGTCACAACATGGGAATCAAGACCGAAGAGCAGAAAAAGGATCAGCTAACAAAGGGATACCGCTACCAGAACAACTCCTGCGATGAATGCCACACCCGGCATTCTTTCTCCAAAAAAGAGGCGCAGAGCCCCTACGCCTGCCAGCAGTGTCACATGGGCTACGACCATCCCCAGTGGGAGATGTGGTCCAGTTCCAAACACGGTGAGCGCTGGTTTGCCAAGAAAAACGGCGACCTGCCTGAAGGCGCTACCGCCCCCACTTGCCAGACCTGTCATCTCCCTGACGGGACCCATCACAATGAAACCGCCTGGGGCTTTCTCGGCGTCCGCCTGCCGTTGCCGGACAACAAGCAGGCTGCCGACGACCGGGTAACCATCTTGAAGGCCCTTGGTGTCCTCGATCCGAAGACCGGAAAGCCCACCCCGATCCTGGATGCGGTTAAGGCCGTACGGATGGCCAAGCTCGATCAGGAATCATGGCAGAAGGAACGGGACAAGATGCTCAGAATCTGCCAGCAGTGCCACTCCGCAATTTATGTCAAGGAACAGCTTGACATGGGTGACTCTATCATGATGAAGGCCGATCGACTGATGGCGGAGGCCATCACCACCGTCGCGGCGTTGTACGAGGAGGGCATCATCAAGAAACCGGCCAGTTATCCGGCCAACTACCCATTCCTGCTCACCTTCATGCACACCAACGGCGAGGCCTGGGACAAAAACCTGGACAAACTCTCCTATATCGACCAGGTACTGGTGCAGATGTACATGAAACACCGGATGCGGGCCTACCAGGGATTTTTCCATGTTAACCCCGACTACGCCTACTGGTACGGCTGGAACGAGATGACCAAAGACTTGGGCGAAATCAAGGAGCTGGCCAAAACCATGCGGGCGACGCATAAGAGGCCCGTAAAGAAATAAAATAACCAATTCCAATCAAGAGGAATAAAAAAGGCGGTTGCTTCTTATCTGAGCAACCGCCTTTTTTTTCTACAACAAAGAACAAAGACAGGAAAACGCCGAAACCAGGCTACCCCTTCATCCGGTAGCCAATACCGCGCACCGTCTCGATACATTCTCCGGACGCCCCCAGCTTCTTCCTGAGGCCGAAGACCTGAACATCCACCGCCCGCGGGGTAATAACATAATCATAGCCCCGCACCCCATCAATAATCTGCTGGCGGCTGAAGACCCAGCCTGGCCGCCGCGCCAGAAGATCAAGGATACTGAACTCGGTGACCGTCAAAGCAACAAGGCTGCCAGCCACGATCACTTCATACCGTTTCGGATCAATGACAATATCATGCACCTTGAGCAGACCATCTTTTGATTCACTTCCGTCTTCCCCAGATAATTCCTCACGCCTGCGCAGGGCCGCTTTAATCCGGGAAACCAGAATCTTTGGGCTGAAAGGCTTGGTGATATAATCGTCGGCGCCCAGGTCAAGCCCTGCGGTCACATCGTTCTCCTCTCCCTTGGCCGTCAACATGATAATGGGCAGCCCCTTGGTTTGCGGATCCTTGCGTAGAATCTTGCACACCTCAAAACCATTGAGGCTGGGCAGCATGATATCCAGCACCATCAAGTCCGGCAGCTCACGCTTCACGCTCGCCAATGCCTGCTCGCCATTCTCGGCATAGAGGACCTGAAATCCAGCCTTGGCCAGGTTATAGCCAACGAGTTGCTGGATATTTTCGTCATCTTCGACAATGAGGATAGTTGCTCTTGCCACTCTTAACTCCTTGTTTTATTAATAATAATGCACTTATAACGAATGAATATGGCGGACAATCCGGCCCTGTTGCATATAAATGATGTCTTCGCAGATATTGGTGCAGTGATCGGCAATACGTTCCGTGCTTCTGGCCACACTGAGCAACTTGGCCAGATAGACCTGCTGGGCCGGATCATTCATGATACTCTCTTCCAGTTCACGATAAATGGCGCGCTTGGCCTGGTCCACTTCATCATCAGCCAGACAGACCTTATAGGCAAGATCCGTGTCCTCGTTGACAAAGGCCTCCATGGTCTGCCTGAACATCCACACTGTTTTATCAAACATCCCATGAAACATATCCGGAATCTGCATCGAAGCGGATAAAAATTGCACCGGATCGGCCTTATAGAGCAAGAGCACCTTATCCGCAATTTTCGCCACCAGATCGCCAATCCGTTCAAGATCACTGTTTATTTTCAAGACCGTGACCAGAAAACGCAGATCGCTGGCAACCGGCTGATGCAGGGCCATGATGCGCAGACATTCCTGCTCCACATCGATCTCGATATGATCAATCTCACACTTGTCGGTCTGCATGACCTGATAGGCCAGATCAGGATTCTTCTCCACCAGGGCCTTGATCGCACACTGCATATTCTCCTCAACAACGGTACTGAGATACACAATATGACCTTTCAAGGTCTCAATTTCAGTTTGGATATTATGCGCCATCAAGGTACTCCTTCTTTTCTTGCAGAACCTTTATAAATCAATAACAACCAAGGCCAATACCTCAGCTCTGTTCCCCCAAAACTACTTCCTGCCGGGCGCCCAGGTTTTCAACCAAAGCGACCGGTGATGTAGTCCTCGGTCTCCTTGCGTTCGGGCACGGTAAACAATTTCTGGGTCGGTCCATACTCAATCAGTTCACCCAGATACATATAAGCAGTATAATCGGAGATACGTGCCGCCTGCTGCATATTATGGGTTACAATAATAATTGTATATTCACCGCGCAACTCCCGGATAAGATCCTCAATCCGGGATGTGGAGCGGGGGTCAAGGGCCGAACAGGGCTCATCCATCAGGATAATCTCGGGATTCACCGCCACCGCCCGGGCAATGCACAGCCGTTGCATCTGGCCACCGGAAAGGCCCATGGCCGACTGGTGCAGACGATCCTTGACCTCATCCCAGAGGGCGGCCCGCTTCAGGCTCTGCTCCACGGCCTGATCCAGCACCCCCCGCTCTTTGATCCCGGCAATACGCAGACCATAGATGACATTTTCATAGATGGATTTAGGAAAAGGATTCCACTTCTGGAACACCATACCCACCTTGCGCCGAAGTTCAATGACATCAAGGGAAGGATCGTTGATATTTTCGCCATCAATAGCAATCAACCCTTCGATCCGCAACCCCTCAACCAGATCATTCATCCGGTTGATACAACGCAGAAAGGTCGATTTCCCGCAGCCGGAAGGACCGATCAAGGCCGTCACCTGGCTCTGCGGTATCCCAAAACTCATATCCTTGAGCGCCTGACTGGCACCGTAAAAGAGATTCAGGTGCTCGACCGCAACCTGCGGGTTGTCAATAGCCATGATGGCAGTATCAGCGTGTGACATAGTGTATCCTTATTTATAGGTCGGCCACGGAAAACCGCTCGCGCATCTTATTACGCAGATGGATTGCCGTGCTCGTCATGATGAGTACGATCAAGATCAACAACAAGGTGGTGACATAAACCATGGGCTTTGCCGCCTCGACATTGGGTGATTGGAAACCGATGTCGTAGATATGAAAGCCCAGATGCATAAACTTACGATCCAGGTGCAGATACGGAAAGCTGCCATCAAGCGGCAGCGCCGGCGCCAGCTTGACCACACCGGTGATCATCAGCGGCGCAACCTCGCCGGCGGCCCGGGCCATGGCCAGGATAAACCCGGTCAAGATACCAGGGGAGGCTATGGGCAACAGGATCCTGGTCAGGGTCTGAAATTTGGTGGCGGCCAGGGCCTGAGAACCTTCCCGGATACCAGGCGGAATCGCGCCCAGGGCCTCTTCCGTGGCGACAATAACCACCGGCACGGTCAGAAGCCCCAGGGTCAGGCTGGCCCAGAGGATTCCGCCGGTGCCAAAGGTGGGAGTCGGCAACATTTCCGGGAAAAAAAGCTGATCGATCTGACCGCCGACACCGTACACAAAAAAGCCCAGACCAAAAATACCGTAAACAATAGACGGAATACCCGCCAGATTATTGACAGCAATACGGACCATTTTGACCAGATAGCCGTCTTTTGCATATTCACGCAGATAAATCCCGGCAATAACCCCGACAGGAAAAGAGAGGATGCTCATCAATAAAATCAGCATAATGGTGCCGAAGATCGCCGGAAACAACCCCCCTTCGGTATTGGATTCCCGCGGCTCAGCAAAGAGCAGCTCTCCCAGCCGTTTCCCATAATAGCTGCATTTTTGCAGCCATGACATGGAATTGGGTTGATAACAGCGGACGATATTGGCGAGGGTAATGGTTTTTTCCTGGCCACCCGCATCCACCATCACGGCCTCATTAGCCGAAACAATTGCCCGTTTGCTGCCCAAAAGCACAACCAACCGGTCAAACTCAATCTTGAGTTTTTTAGCCTCCTCCTGCAAGGCCGCTGCCGACGGGGTCTTCTCTTGCTTATGATACCGCAACCGGGCAAGCTTGTTATTGTTCGATTCAACCTGGCGATTGAGGAGGGCAATCTGCCTGTCAATTTCTGCAACCTCAGCTCGTTGCGGCAGGATGGCATCAAGGGCTGCCCGCAGACTCTCTTTTTTATCTGCGGGTAAGACCAGACCAGGGATTCTCAATTCCTGCAGAGAACCGTAAAAATTACCATGCTCCTGCCGTTCCAAAACATAGACATCCGGCGGCAAGCTGAAGTTACTGACGCTCGCCTCATCGACCCACTTGAAGTCAAGGCCATAAAGATCACGATTGCCGATCTTGAATTGCACCCTTTTTTGCCCGGTGGCCGGATTTTTCTCGTCCTGGATAATTTCACCCAGCAGATGGCCACCATCGGTCAAGGTTGCCAAGGTCACCTTCTTCGGCCAAAAAACCATGATCCCATTGGCCAGCACCACATAAAAGAGAAGAAAGGTCATAAAAAGGATCAGCGAGAGCGCCAGACTCGTGGCCCACACATAGGGTTCTCCCTGCCGCCAGAATTTTTTTGTCACCATCATTTTTCCTTTCCCTCCTTTAATAGCGGCCATATTTTTTACGCAACCGCTCTCGTATCACTTCCGCCCCGGTATTGAGAATAAACGTCAGGGCAAACAGAAGTGTGGCACAGAGAAAAAGGACGCGATACAAGGTTCCATTGAAAGGTGCCTCGGGGATCTCCACCGCAATGTTGGCCGACAAGGTTCGCATCCCGTTAAAGAGTGACCAGTCCATGATCGGGGTATTGCCGGTGGCCATGAGGACAATCATGGTCTCTCCCACGGCCCGGCCAAAACCGATCATGATGGCGGCAAAGATGCCGGGACTGGCGGATGGCAGTACCACCCGCCAGATGGTCTGCCAGCGGCTGGCGCCAAGGGCCAGGGAGGCGGCCGTCAAACTGGAGGGGATATTGGAGATGGCATCTTCGGTAATGGAAAAAATAATGGGAATGATGGCAATGCCCAGACCAAAGGCGATGATAATGCTGTTGCGCTGATCATAGCGAACGCCCAGATCACTGTAGAGCCATTGCAGAAAATTACCGCCAAAAAGCAGCCGTTCCACGCCAGGGGCCAGCCATACCGACACGGCCGCCGTCAAGAGAATGACCGGCACCAGCAACAGAAATTCATAACCATTACAGCGGTTTTGCAGGGTGGGCGTTCTGTAGTATGGCTGCATGAGCAGCATCATGCTAACCAGGACCAAGGGGAGAATCAGGCAAAAGCAGATAATCGCCAGGATGGACTTTTCAACCAGAGGTCCCAGCCACAAGGCAATGAGAAAGCCGATGACCACCGAGGGCACCGAGGCCATGATCTCAATCAACGGCTTGATATTTTTCTTGAAGGTATAGCTGGTAAACTGGCTGGTATAAACGGCACCAAAAAGGGAAAGGGGAATCGCGAAGATCATGGCATACAAGGTGCCTTTAATGGTACCAAAAAGGAGAGGCACCAGGCTGAATTTTGACTCAAAGTCATCATTGCCTGCAGAGGATTGCCAGACATACTCCGGACGATCATAGCTTTCGTACCACACCTTGCCAAAAAGGGTCTTCACACTCACCTCCGGATGCGGATTATCAACATTCCAGACAATAATATTTTTGTTCCGGTCAAGGCCAATCAGGCTGTTATCACTCCCGGAAATGGCAAAACTTGCCAAATGCGGTTCAATATCAAGCAGGTGATTTTCACTGGACATATGGTCATAATGGACCCTGCCCTCAACATCAAAGCTGACAATCGTTTTGGTGCGGCGCGAGGCGACAATAGTGGAAACTGCTGCCGCATGCGCAGACAGCTGGTGAATTTTACGAAGTTTTTTTACCTTACCCGCCCCTTCCCCACTCCAGACCAGGCTCCAGGTGGCAAGCCCACCCTTGGCATCACCAACCGCGACCGACATATCACCAAAGACCATAGTCAAGGCGCTGATAGCCTGTTTGTCCGCGGTCGCCACCACATTATCGGTGAGGCTGTCCCCATCACTCTGACTGATATCCCAACGTAACAGACTCCCGGAATCTGTACCGGCAAAAAGGGTGTCCCCCTTTTCATCCACAGTAAAGGCCGTAATTTCCCCCGGAATATCATGCCGAACAGAAAAAGAAAAATCCTCTTTTTTCTCATTACCAAAGAGATCAGTTGTAGTCACCTGTCGCGTCACCTGAAAACTGTTGTCATCAAGAAGCACAACCTTGGTCAAACGACCATCTTCGGTCTTGCGGATAGCGGCATGCAGGATTTTCGTCGCCGGTCCCGTCTCTGGCGGAAACTCAGCAAGAGTCTGGATCTCGGGTTTGACAGTCCGCTTTCCTTTCTCGTCAAAAAGAAACCGAAACGAAACCTCGGTCATACTGGTACTCTTATCCGCCCACAACAGGGTGTACTGGTTATTTTTATGCAACTCGATGGATTGCAGCGGAACTTTCTTATCAACAACAGCCGCCAGGCTCAAAAACGATGCGCCCTTGGCCAAGTTGTAAAAGGTAAAGACACCCCGATCATTCAAGGTATAGGCGATCTCCTGATAATCATCAACCCCCATGGCTAGCATGGATTCTGGCGAGGAAGAAAGCGGAAACTGACAGACAATATTGGTCCGGGCAGACTGAAAAAGAGGAATGGTCACCCGGACGATCAGAACCAGAATAGCAATCACACTGGCAATAACCAGCAGCCCGCCCAAGGTAATGATCCGGGTGGCAATACGATCCTGAAGGCGGACTTTTTTTATGAACTGTTTATCAAGTTTCTGCATGGAATCCTGGAAGGTTCAAGATTAAAGGATGAAGGCTGAAGGCTGAAGGCTGAAGGCTGAAGAGCCTAAAACTGTCAGAACACCGCATCACCTATTTCGTGATGTCTTTCCTTCAGTCTTCAGCCTTCAGCCTATCTGCCTATCTATCTTCCTAATTCAACTTCGCCAATTCCTTTTCTACGACTTCCGCAGGCAGCGGCAGAAACCCATCTTTGACCACAATCTCCTGACCCTCTTTAGAGAGGATATACTTCAGGAATTCAGCAGCCACAGGCGATAATGCTTTGTTTGGTTCCTTGCCAACATAGATAAGAAGGGTCCGAGACAGAGGATATTTCCCGGAAAGAACGTTCTCATAATTGGGCTCAGCGGCAGGTGCGCCTTCTTTGGCGCTCAAGGCAATGGCCTTCACCCCGGAGGTTTTATAGCCAATGCCGGAATAGCCGATACCGGAACGATCCTCGGTAACACCCATAACCACCGAGGCTGATCCCGGCTGTTCCTTAACAGTGTCCTTATAGTCGCCCTTGGCCAGGGCATGTTCCTTGAAAAATCCGTAGGTGCCGGAGGCGGAGTTACGACCAAACAGACTGAGGGGCAGGTTCGCCCATTCACCGGTCAGGCCAAGCTGCCCCCAGGTCTTATAATCCTCAGCAATCCCGCCCTTATGGGTCTTGGAAAAAATGGCGTCAACCTGGGGCAGGGAGAGAGACTTGATCGGATTGTCCTTATTGACAAAGACCGCCAGGGAGTCCAGGGCCACGCCAATACCGGTTACCTTGTAGCCATACTTGCTGACGAAGGCATCTTCCTCATCTTTCTTCATGGGCCGGGACATGGGGCCTAACTGGGCAGTTCCCGCAACCAGGGCCGGCGGCGCCGTGGTTGACCCTTTGCCTTCGATCTGGATACGGACATTGGGGTACTCCTTACGGAAGCCTTCCGCCCAATAGGCCATCAGATTGTTCAAGGTATCAGAACCGATACTGTCCAGATTACCGGACACGCCGCTGACCTTCTTATATGGGGCAATCTTGGGATCAACTTCAACAGCGGCCAAAGCGCCCGTGGTGGTCACTGCCACCAGACAACCTGCCACTATTGCCTTCTTCAGTGATTTTCCGATCAAACTTTTCTGCATCATCATTTTTTGCATCTCCTTTAACAAGAGTTTGAGTGGCTTATACCCGGAAGGGTCCTTGCCGGTAAGTGATGCCCCCTACAATGCCCCCCTCTTGTTAGGGTTTGGTTAGGATAACATTAGGAGACGAACAGGGTTTTGGTGGACATTCCTGCTCACCCTCAAGGCAATCTCCCTAACCAACAATTAATAATCTGCTAACATTGCGGTAACCATATCCTAAAATGGCCCGACTATTGTCACGACATCATTGAAAGTCAAAAACAAATGAGTCTCGATGAATTAATAAACGCCCAATGGGGGCAAGCTGGCAAGTGATCAAAATCAATTAATAAAAACCAAGCCGTCGAAAAAATTAATGCCGTCATCGGGATGGCAAAAACGGCACCTAAATCTTTTGGGAGAAAGGAGAAAAAAATGAAAAAAGTATTATCAACGGCAGCCGCCCTCGGCTTCTGTCTGTACCTGCCTGCGGCCGCTCTGGCCGGTGGAAGCACGACCAATGATGCAATTTTACGGGAGCTTCAGGAACTGCGGGCCCAAGTTTCCAACCAGCAGGCGGAAATCGACATGCTCAAAGGGCAGAAAGCCACTGCCCCCGCAGATATGGAATACGTGAAGACAAAGGTCGCCGCCCAAGGTGAACATATTGAGGCCCTGGAAAAGAAAAAAGGATTTGTCGTTTCTGATAATAAATTCATCGACCAGGTCAAACTGAAAGGCGACCTGCGCGTTCGTTACGAGATGCGCGACAAGGATTATAAGGTTGGAGATGATACTTCCCGTGAGCGATTCCGTAGCCGTTTTCGTCTGGGCGGTGTCTGGGACAATAAGGAAGAAAACTGGCAGGTGGGCGCAGGTATTGCCACCGGTGACTATACTAATCCAACCAGCACCAATGATACCTGGGGTGATACCTCTCCCTTTCAACACACCCGTATCAATATTGACTATGCCTATGCCAAACATAAATGGGATGATTTCAGCATGACCCTGGGTCAAGCCGAAAATCCCTATAAAAGTTCATGGGTTCTCTGGGATACCGACGTACGGCTTACAGGTTTAACTCTGGCCTATGGCCAGAAAGAAGGCGTGTTTGCCACGGCTGGCGGTTATGGGGCCAAACTCGTCCATGATGATAACACCTCCATGCTCTATATGGGACAGGTTGGTTACAATGGCGCGTTCAGCGAAAAAGGCAAGTTCACGGTTGCCACCGGATATCATACCTTTACCAAGAGTATAATCAACGAAGACTCTGCCCTGGGCAAAGACGCATTGTTCGGTTTTGGCAGTGTTGATCCCAACAACTATAAACTGAATATCGGTGATCTCTATGGCGATGTCACTCTTCCTGTCGGACCGGTTCAACTCAAGATGTATGGCCAGATATGGAAGAACTTCGGCGCCGATGGCAAGATTGGCCAGAGCCAGGCCGGCAGTAAATTTCCCCAAACTCCTGGCGATAATGACCTGGGTTGGGTTGTGGGCGCCGACACCAAGTTTGATAACTTCAAACTTGGCTATGCCTACTCCATGGTTGAGGCGGACTCCCTGTTTGGTTACCTCTCAGACTCTGATTTTGGCGATGGCCTTTCCAAAACCAATAAAAAAGGCCACCGAGTCCAGCTTGGCTACGATCTGAGCAAAAACTGGTCAACTGATTTTACCTTTATGAACTACCAGCGTATTGAAGACTTTGCCAGCGCCAAGGAAGATCATGTCAACCTCTGCCAGTTCGACGTAAACTATAAGTTTTAATCAGCACCACGTCTCCTGATGCACCAAAAGCCAGCCCTGCCTGAAAAACAGACAGGGCTGGCTTCCCTTCATTGTCACCCCTTCCACTTTTCTTCTATAAATTCCACGCGGTCTAAAAAGTCCTCTCTCCACAATCTTGCCCCTTTTGCATTCCGCAGCTCTGGCACCGCATTACATTCTGCTTGCTTTTTCCTTTATGAACACTTGGGGCCCTTTGAGGGTTGTTTTTTTTAGAACAGTGGAAAGTGAGGTGGAGGCGCATAGGTTTGCATCCGTACGGAATAACCTCAAAGTTCAGGATGTCTTATTGATAGAGATGGGAACCTTTCTATATCATTGAAAAATAACTTCTTTCTAATCCCATCGTAATAGAGCGGAGTTATTTTATCTTTCATAAACGTAAACGCATTATCAAAAGCGACTTATGGAGGAACATCATGCCTTGTAAATATCTTTCCTGTTACACCCCTGCCAGCAATACCTGGTCTGTGGCCAGTTGTTCGTTCAATGGAACACCGTATGTGCCAAGCGTGCTTGAGCTTGAAAACTACTGCAAGGCCGGTAGGCATGAGCAGTGCCCGGTTTTTTTTCAATCTCTTCCGCCGCTGCATGATAAATACTTGTGGCCGGAGTTGGAGGTCGTGGCTCTGGCTCGGTGTCGTTAGAAAAGGCCTGCGGGTTTATGTCTTTTCCCTATCTGTTGAGTGGTTTGTTCTCTGCTTTTCCGGGTAATCTTGAATATTCAGGAGGTATAAAACGATGTTTTTAGAATCAGCTATGTTTGAGAAAAATATGCAGACAACGGTGTCGCGGGATCTGTTGTTCCATCTTCTGGATACCAATGGCCTTACCTCCTGGTTCCAGCCGATATTTTCACGACAGAACGGAGAAATCTACGGCTATGAGGCTTTGACTCGAGTTCGGAACGGTGTGGCTCCGAGCTTTGACATTGCTAAACTGTTTGCCAAGGCCCAGGCTGAAGGCATTATTGCGTCTCTTGATATGCAGTGCCGGGAAAATGCCTTTTGCCGGGCGTCTGAATTGGGTTTCCTGCAAAAAAACGCCTATCTCTATGTGAACATCTGCCCCGGCACCCTCATCCATCCGGATCACCGGGGCGGGGTCACCGACCGTCTGGCCGAAGACTGCGGTATCCCCAAAGACAGGATAGTGCTGGAGATCACCGAGCAGGAGGCCATCAAGAACTATGATCTCTTTCAACGGTCAATTGAGCATTATCGCAAGCGGGGCTACAAGATAGCCATCGACGATTTCGGCGTTGGCTATGGCGGGTTGAAGATGCTCTCCATTGTTCAGCCTGATTATGTCAAGATTGACCGCCATTTCATAGATGAGCTCGATCGTTATCCCTTTAAATATAATCTGGTGGATGCCATGGCCACCGTCTGCCATAAGCTCGGTATCATGGTTATTGCCGAGGGGATCGAGCGTCAGGAAGAATTGGAGATCGTTTCCCGTTTTGGTATTGACCTGTTTCAGGGATATTATCTTGAGCGTCCAGGGCCGGGGTTGTCGGATAAATGTGTCGATATTCCCGGCAAACAGAAAGATGTCTATGACTGCGCCGAATCTCTGCTTTCTTCCTGCGTGATCGGCGGCATCTGCCAGTATGTGGAACCTCTTGCCCCGGCAGATTCGGTGATGGCGGCGTTCAAGCGTTTTCACAGTAATATTAATCTGCAGGGAATACCTGTGGTCGCGGACGAGCGGGTGATGGGCATGTTGCCCCGCATGCGTTTTCTCGAACAACACATGATCGGACCGCATGGCTTTGGCTATGCCCTTTCCCAACACCGGCTGCTCAAGGACGTACTGGAGCCTGATTTCCTGCTGGTGGAGGCCACGACTCCGGTGGAAGAGGTGGTCCGTCTGATTCAGGGGCGGCGTGGGGTCTCTTTGTATGATGATCTCTGTGTCAGCAAAAATGGCAAATATCAGGGCTCAGTTGCCATTCATAACTTGCTCGATGCCATTACCCAGAAAAGCATTCAGCTGGCCAAAGGGGCGAGTCCCCTCACGGGCCTGCCCGGCAATGAGTTTATCCAGCGCACGGTGGTCAGTCTCATTGAGCAGAGGGTGACCTTTGATGTGTGCTATGTGGATATCGATGATTTCAAGCCCTACAACGATTACTACGGCTTTGAAAAAGGTGACATGGTCATCAAAGGGATCGCCAATCTTATTGTGGATGTGGTGAAGCCGGGCGGTAATAATGACCAGTTTCGTTTTGTCGGCCATATCGGCGGCGATGATTTTATTGTGATCAGTCGTCCACATGCATCGTTGTCGCTCTGTCAGCAGATTATTGATAGGCTGAAATTATTACTGCCTGAATTTCATGGGGAACAGGAATTTGTGAATGGGTGTTACAGCGCCACGGACCGGCAAGGGCAGCTTCGTTCTTTTCCATTGCTCTCATTGTCCATCGGGATCGTCAGCACCGAAGATTGCGCCGTCAGTTCTTACGGCGAGCTGGCCTTTCTGGCCTCGGGAGTCAAGCGGGCGGCCAAGAAGCAAAAAGGTTCGGCCATCGTCAGCAACAGACGCAGCACAGCACAATCACAGTTGCCAGGTGAGATGGTTGACGGTTCTCAACCATCAGCTGGGTTATATCAGTAAAGGGGCTGTTTTGACTGTTGGCAAAAATTGAAAGGATGCCAGGGATTGGTTATTCTGTGAGGATAAGGATATGCAGGGTGGTATTGGAAAAAAGTTGATTCTGTCGTTTCTGGGCATTGCCCTGATTGGTTTGCTTACAGGGACCTTTGGCTATTACGGGGTTTTTCTCAGTCAGAAAGCTGTTCATGAAATTGGCAGTGTCCGTCTGCCAGGCGTGGAAAATCTGCTGATCATTGCCAGAGAGGCGGAAAACATTCGCGGCAACCTGCTCACTCTCAGTCTTGCCGGGCTGGATGAGACCACCCGTAGCCGTCAATACGCTGATATCCAGGCAGCTCGGGAACGTTACCAGGCTGCCTGGGCCCTTTATGAATCTCTGCCGCAAACCGACGAAGAGGCCAGTCTGTGGAAGGAATTTGTTCCGGCATGGGCTGCCTGGCAACAAGCCAATGATCAATATCTTGAGTTGAACCACCACATTGATGACAATGGTATTGCCGATCCTGAGCAGCTTGGCCGCCTGTTTGAACAATTCACCAAAGATCATTATGTGTTGGTACAGCGTGTTGTGGAAATGCTTCTTCTCAATTCTCCATCATTTGATGGAGGTGAAGATGCAGCAACCTGTAATATTGGACGGTGGATGTCTACTTTTACAACAAAAAATCCGGATCTGCTCAAGGCCTTGGAAAGAATTAAATCACATCACGTCCGGTTTCATGAGCTTGTCCATACGATCAAACAGCTGAAGAGTGAAGGCAAGCGTGAAGAGGCTGTGGTTCTTTATCAAAAAGATATGGTCCATCTTATGCAGGAAAATATTTTCATGTATCTCAAGACCATGCTTTTTATTGCCAAAGATTCCATTACCCTGGTCAATCAGGGAAAAGAGCTGCTGCTTGGCGCCTCAAAAGAACGTCAGGATACGGCGCTTACCTTGCTGGAAAAGATTGTGCATCACAACCAGGATGTCGCGGCAGAAGTTTCAAGACAGGCGGATAAACAAACAAGGTTCTTTAAAATGCTGACCCTTATTGCCGTTGCCTTGGGAATGGTTTTATCGGTTGTTGTCGGCATCTTGAGCAGTCGCCGGATTGCCCGTCCTTTGCGGCGAGTTGCTTCCCATCTGCAAATCATGGCCCAAGGTGATTTCTCGACAGAGGTAAACGAGAAAGATTGCCGGCGTGATGATGAAATCGGCGATCTTTCGCAAGCCGCCGAGGCCCTGACGGGTAGTATTTGTGCCATCATTGGCAATATTCATAATGGCATTGGAACGCTCACCTCTTCCTCGTCTGATCTGGCGGTTGTTTCTGATCAGATGAAATCAAGTGTGCTGGATATGTCTAGCCGGACAATAAGTGTAGCGGCCGCCGCAGAAGAGTCAAGCGTCAACTCCAACTCGGTAGCCGCTGGCATGGAGCAGGCAACCGCTAATCTCTCCACCGTGGCTACGGCCACTGAACAGATGAGCGCCACGATCTCCGAAATTGCTCGCAACGCCGAGCACGTACGGACCATTAGCGATGAAGCCTCACGACAGGCTGATGCCGTCACTGCCATGATGCAACTTCTTGGCAGTGCTGCCCAGGAGATTGGCAAGGTCACGGAGACGATAACAACGATCTCCGGGCAGACTAATTTATTGGCCTTGAATGCCACCATTGAGGCCGCGCGTGCCGGAGAGGCCGGCAAGGGATTTGCAGTGGTGGCAGGCGAGATAAAAGAGCTGGCCCGTAAGACAGCAGTCGCTACCAAAGACATTCGTGAGCGGATTGATGCCATCCAGTCTTCGACCAATACCGCCATGGAAGATATCGGTCGGATTGCCGGGGTGATCAAGACCGTCAATAAAATCGTCCCGCAGATGGCTGCAGCCATAGAAAAACAATCGGTGGTGACACACGACGTGGCAGCCAATATTTCCCAGGCAACCACAGGTATTACGGAGAGCAACGAACAGGTCATGCAGACAGCGTTGGTATCCGCCGATATTGCCACTGACATTGCAACGATCAGCGGGACCGTTGCTGGTATCCAGGCCGAGAGTGATCAGGTTCAGCAAAACGCCACGGGGATGTTGACCCTTGCTGAACAACTGAGGGCAATGGTCGCGGATTTTAAGATGTGCAAAGAAAAGACGGTGGAGCTGGCTTCTACATTATAATTCAACTTCTCAATCAAGATGAAAACGCGAAGGCAAGGAACTACGCAGCGAAGCCGACAAAGTTAACGCTTGGTTGAGAAAAGAAAGAGCATCCTTAGACGCTACTTGGTTGCAGCCATTTGTCTTGGTTTTTACTGAGAGTTTTCTTGGCCTGATATCAAGTAAAAAGACTCAAAGCGTCAAGCCTGAACGGGCGGCTTCTTCTTTCTTAACGGCCTGTCAGCAAGGCGGCAATCAGGTCACGGCTCCTGTCCTGGCCCCTTTCGTCGAGGGAAAGATTGGCGCTATTCCGATTACGACCGAATGCTACCACCGCCTCCCATAACTCCCCGGCAGACTCGGGGGGTGCCATACTGATTTCCCGGCCGAAATATCTTTGTTGGTCCAGGGCCTGGGCCTTGGAAAGAGCGACGGTATAAATCATTGCCGGATTGATGTTCTCTGGCCCCCAATAGGCAAAATCAGGCAATGAGGCCCGGGCTTGGAGCAGATCAGCGCCTGTGCCTCTGATCAGATAAAGGCTACTGCTTCCGGGTTCTCCGGCCGGTTCGCGTTCCACTGGAAAGATATCCAGGACATCTTGCGGTGTCAGCCCACCAAGGGACCTTCCTTTCCAGGCCGATTGCGGATTGACAAAGGCGGCATCACTCTTCAGGGTTTCGACAGCGGCCCGGGCGGCAATAAGCGCCATACCTTTCGCACTCTGGCTGGTGTTGATCCGGGTGAAATCTGTATGAATTGCATCCTGATACGAACTGATGATCTTGTTTATTTTCTGGTCGGTTGCGGCGTCCACCGGCATTGCACCTTCCTGGTTGGAGGCCAGGACAAAATGGCTGTCTGTAATTTGTTTCTCTTGCAGATTGTAGTCGAGATCAAACCGGCCGACAGTCTCGGCATAAGAACCAGCATGAATGATTGTCGTCTTGTTGATTCGCAGCGGTTTGGTCATGGTGGTATGGGTATGCCCGCCGAGGATTATGTCGATCCCCTGCGTCTGTTCGGCCAGCTGAATATCATCATAGATGCCGAGGTGGCTGACCAGCACCAGCAGGTCAACGTCCTGGCGATGGCGGGTGATGATCTCATTGGTAATGGCTACATAGCGGGAATCCGTTTGCAGCTCAGGATGCTTATGATAGAAAGGGCCGTCGTACTGTTCGCCGTTTTCATTCCATGGCCTGGAGACGAATCCAAAGAAGCCGATCTTGACGCAGCCGACCATCAGTTCCGCGTAGTCAACCCAGCCAGGCAGTTTGCCGGGGGCATTGTCGGTCATCCTGGTATTGGAGGCAAGAACCACGGCCACCGGGTCATGACTGAATGCCAGCAATTCTTCCAGCCCCCAGGCAAAATCATGATTACCAATGGTACGGACATCGTATTGCATTGCCTGCACCACCTGTCGCGTCGTGCGCCCCTGCGAGAGTTCCTCGGCAATCGACCCCTTCTCGTAATCATCTCCCGCATTGGTGAAGACTGTATACGGGTTTTCTGCTCTCACCCCTTCCACAAATCCCCGAACCCTAGCCAGAGGACTCGACCCGCCGGGGATGGGATTATAACGGGCATGGGTATCTGAGACATGAACAAATGAAATCTGCTGGGAGGCAGCAGTGGTCTCGCAGGTAGGCCAGCGGGGCGAAGGGTCTGGCGTGTCAGCCGCCCTACATCCTTGGGGTATTGCGCTGGACAGGACAATGAGGAGGCAGAAAAAGCAACTGCCGAGGAAATAATTCCGGGAACGACAGCGAAAAAGGCAGGGGATGGAGATCATTTTCAACCGTAACAGCTTGCGGGCATGATGTGTCTTCACAAAGGCCTCCTTGGGGAGAAGGAAAGTAATCGTGCATGTCTCGTTTTTTGAATCCGTACCTCTCTTATGGACAAAGAATGTTAGCCCGTGATGAATTTTTCGTTAAATTTTGATGCGTTACGACCAACAATGAAAAAAATGTGCTATAATTTACAAAATGTCGGTGAAACAACCTGGATCGTGGCTGCCGACAAAGAGGAAGAGGGAAAAGAAAATTCTTTAATTCAGCATGAATTTAATGTGGTGGGTGCGATGAAGAAACTTGGATTCACGGTCGTGAAGGGAATGGCGGGTGCTGGCATCCTGATACTGGCCTTGTATGGTTGTCAAGTCCTGCAACCGCTGGGCCTGACAACCCAGACAAGCGAGTCGGAAACGCCGAACACCGGACGGTGGTTGGCCGGGGATTTTCATAATCATACCTGGCTCACTGATGGCAGCAATGTTCCCGATCAGGTCTTTGCCCATGCCTTTCAGTTCGGTCTTGACTGGATCGCCAATTCCGAACATGGCGGGGCCTTCAGTCGTAATCCCGAGGGGCAGTCGTGGCCTGCTAACATATCTTTTCTGGGTTCCCCTCCAGCAGGAGAGATGTGGCGCTGGC
>CAITDH010000166.1 GCA_903891045.1 uncultured Desulfobulbaceae bacterium
AACAAATTGTCAGCCTGTTTACAGGACTACGAATATAAAAATCATACTTGCAGCGGCTGTTCTGACTTATTTTCGATACATTATAAAAATCGTAACTATTACTCCATCTCGTTCGTCAGAGGGGGTGGAGTTTCATATAAAAGATCGCCGACTTCAAGCACTCGGCTCCTTCACTCTACAACGACAGAATTGTCTCGTCCGAGAAAAACGATGCGATCGATACCAAACCAGATTCTGACGTTATTACCTTTCGCGTCTCACTTAGCCGGTCAAAGATATTTTCCAATGTTGCGAATAAGCACAACCAATTGCTTTTTACCCTTGCCCACTGGCGTGACGTAATTGCTCATCGGCCAACCTCTGAGCTCGACCTTGCCAAGGTTGAACTCATGTTAAAGAAAGACGCAGTTCCTCTTATCAGAGAATTTTCAGAAGAACTAAAAATCTCACTATCCGACTTTTTTGGCTCTGAAGAGATGCGCTTGTCTAAACTTAGCCAACAACTCACAAATCGCGAGAAGTTTGAAACTGAAATGAATCAAATGCTCGCAAACCACAAGGCCCAATGGGAGCGAAGCACCAATGCCGAATTCACGTCACAGGCTAACAACTTAACATCAACGCTGCTAAAGCATAGCGGGGTAGACTTTTCTTATGATGGAATTCCTTGCCCAGCTTGCGGTAATTTATGTGTGGTTCGCATAGAACCAGATTACGACTACGCTGATGGCGAATCGTACTTGTCAGGGGTGTATGCAGAGCAACTGCATTGTTACTACTGTGGTTTGAATATGGATACCTACGAGGCTCTGGATTTCGTAAATGTTGATGGTTTGTTGGCCTCAACGTATGAAGATGCATAAACCCTACGCTCAAGCGGGACTGCGCAAAAAGCTCCACGTTATGCGGGATGACAGATATGCCTGAGATTCCGAATCCTGACTATGATGATCCGAAGGAGATCTACGCTTTCTTCGGCTTGACATACTGTAAGGCTGCGGTTTTAGAGCATGGGGGGGGTTGAATTTAGCCGTTGCTTTGCTCGCTACCGAGTCACCGGGCATCACTGTTGGTGAAGTCGATAAGCTGTATGAGTCATTTGATAAGAAGACATTCGGTCAGATCATAAGGGGCCGCGCGGCAAAAGATCGGCCTTCCAGCCGATCTGGAAAAAGCACTAATACAACGCAACTACCTAGCCCACCGATTCTTCGTAGATCATGACATCGATTTACAGCTTCCAAATGGCCGGCGTCAGATGATATCGACGAACTTATTGACATTTTGAGGCACCTTCAATCGGCCGACGCAAGAATGGATGACCTGTGGATATCAGCTTGGGAGCCCCTAGGCATCACGAGAGAATGGATCGAGGAAAAGATGCAGGAATTTGTGGCCCATAGGAATGGTGATATAGGTTGAAAAAAGTGAATACCAAAACGCCGTTTCTTTATAAAAAGAAAATGACGGCATCGAATAAACAAGGAAGAGGGAAGAGCAAAGAAAAACTACCCAAATGGCACTCTCCCCTTCCTTATCTCCTCCTACCACACCGCCCGCAACCCTTTGTTTTTCCTGAGCTGATCAATGCGACGCTCCAACTCCACCCGCCACTCGGCATGGATTCGGGCGGCTGATGGGGCAATGAGTTCGGGCAGGCCATAGACGATGCGATCTGAGGCCCGGCTGGCCTCAATCACTGCCTCGATGGAACGGGCGCCGAATTTATAGTTCCCAAGCAGCAGACGGAGCAGCAGGCCCGAGGTCTTGCGCGCCGCCTTCTTCCAGTGGGTATCCATCTGATGGGCAATGATGAAGGCCCGCTTGAGCAGCACCCGCCGCAACTCCTCCAGTTCAACCGCACTGGCTGAATCACGAAGCAGGCTGTCACTAATCTCAATCCCGTCAATATCCAGCACTACTCGCAAGCGGCTCATGAAATCGGGAATTTTCAGAGTCTTCATTTTTTCCAGCATCTCCGGCTGTCCCGCATCGAGCAGCTTTTCCATCCCTTCCCAACTGGCCTTCACCCCGCCGGCAAAGACGAAGATAGCTCTGCCGATATAATGGGGAATGCCATTGACATAGGTGACGCCATCCTGCATCGAGGGCAGAAAATAGCGAAGATAGCCAAACTCATTGCCCTCATAGCGGCAATCAAATTCATCCCAGAAGACAATGGGCACCTTGCCCCGGGCCACGGCCGCCCGCACCGGTTCAATGGCCGAGTTGATCTCATCCGGCGATGAAAACTGGGTGAGATTGAATTCAAAGAGATCAAAGGGATCGCCTTGAAATTTTTTGGCAATGACCGCAGCCACCTGGCGGACGGCAAAGGATTTCCCTGATCCCGGAGGCCCGAAAACCCCGATACAGAGAGGCCGGTGCACATTTTCCTTAGACACATAGGAGTCCATGACATTCTGCAGGGTGATAACCGGATCGATCTCCGCCGGATCTGTGGTGCGCAGATGACCGACATTAAAGATCGGCAGATTGTGGAAACCGGTCTTGCGGTTCACCTCTTCTTTGAGATCATGGAGCACCGAAACGATTTCATCCAGATAGCCATAGGCCCCGGCCAGGGGGGCATGCTGGGCCATGGGAGAGGCTTTTCCCAGATAGAAAAATTTACGGAGGGCCGCCTTTTTCTGGGCCGACCAGATCTGACTGGAAACCAGATCAAGGACGGTTTCAAAATCCGGGGAAAGATCAGGAAGTTCAAAAAAAGCGGGATCGGGCCCATTGTCCACATACGAACAGGCATAACCGCCGGGATAACTTTTGACAAAATCAAGGTTGGGAAATTCCAGGGTATCCTTGAAATAATAGCCATGCTGATACAGACTGTCCCAGTTATGCATCACCCGCTGCGAAAAATCATAAAAATAGTTGCGGCTGAAGATAAAGCCGCCAAAGCGCAGGGCGTCCATGGCCAGCATGGCCAAAATCAAGGTGTCATAACAAGGGACAGATCCCCGTTGCCGCGGGGAGCTCTTCTCGGGCAGACAGCCTTTGCGATGCCGGAAGAATATGGCATCCGGCCCGATATAGAGAATCCCGTGCGGAAACATCTCGACAATAATATGACAGCGGAACTTCTTGGTCACACCGTCCCAGAGTCCAACCTCCTCCGTCCGCAAGGCCCGAAGACACATGGCGACAATAGTCTCCCAGTTGACCGAGCAGTCCATCTCCATGCGGGTCGTTTCCAGATCCGCCAGCCGGCAGAACAAGGCAATCCTTGGCCCGCACATCTCAGCCCACCGCCGCCAGTGGGCCACACTGATGCCCATTGCAATGACCCAGGCATCCGGGTTGCGTGCAAAATCTTCTTTGGTAAGATGGGGCGGGCAGCCGGAGTCATCGATCACAATCAGCCCGTTATTGTTGCTGAAAAGCTCCCGGTTGCTGTCATCAATGCGAAAGGGCTCGGCACTCTTGGCCCGGGCACCAGCCGGTAGATACTGATTGACCATGAACCAGCCATGATCTTCACGCTCCATCTCCGCACCGCTGTATTTACGGAATATCTGGAAGATGTCCTTCTGCTCGCCATAGGATACTGAATGGATGCGAGGATTGAGGTCGGACTCGGCAATATAGGCGGCCAGCCAGGTCAGGCACTGCTCCAGACGACCATACTCAATGGAAACATCGCCTGCCATCAGCTCAATATGATCACCGGGATTATAGCCATAAGCCGGCAGGCTTCCCTCTTCCAGCAGGCTGACCTGCTTGATCGGAAGATTGCGAATCTTGACATTGGAACCCAGCAGGGTGATTTTTTGTGATTGTCCGTCCATAACAGCCTCAGTTTGTCATTTCATCCATCGATATCTCGTTAAATGAAAAAGGAAGGCCAAGCCCTCCTTTTTCATTGCTCTCCAACCCCTGCTTACAGCAGGCCCGCCTTATCCAGGGCAATCACTGCCCCTTTATAGGAAACATAAATCAGGGCAATCCAGGAAAAAATAAGTACAGCAGTCATTATATCTACCTCCTCAAAATTAATTTCTTAAAAAATCCGTGCCAGACCCGATCCCAGAAAACGTATTGCTCATTGAAAACCAATTCTTGATGATATCTGCCACGGCCACTCCCGGAAACAGCCGGAAAAGATTGGCTGTTTCCGGGAAGCGGCATAAGGTGCCGTAAATGAAAAGAGCAAGAAAAGCATTGCTCTTTTCATAACGGCACCTAATAAGCCTCATCATTCATCACTTCATGGGCCGCCAGCTTCTGAGAATCCATCTGCCGCCACACATAGGCCACGTAGCCCAGAACAAACGGGATTCCCAGGGCCACATAAGTCATGGCTGTAAGCGTGTACAGACTTGACGAGGCATTGAAAATCGTCAGGCTGGACTGAAGATCGGCCTTGGATGGGTAAAAAGCCGTATGATTAAAGCCAGCCGTGAAAAAGACTGCCAATCCTACCAGCACCGTACCCAGACCGGCCAGCCATATTCCTTTGCTGCTTCCTTTAAAGGCAGTACCCAGCACAGCCAGGATCACCAGGACCAGACCCGCGAGCAGAAGACCGAGAACCAGAGGCATGGCCAGCAGATTGAGAAGATACTTATTGGCCACCATGGAAACGACCCCGGTTGTTGCATTGACGTCAAATCCCTGCATCAGCAGCAGTGAAACCAGCACATAGAGAAGAAAAGGCAGAGCGCAGAGGAAATTAATCCACACCGACTTCCGCAGTCGAGCCTCAAAGGCATCCATGGCAGAAAAATTAATATTATTGAGCAGATACATTCCACCCAGCACCCTGGCATTGAAGACGAGAAACAGGCCAAGGGAAAGATTAAAGAGCGAGAAGGCCGCCTCAAGTCCCCGCAGGGGATTAGTCCAGGTTACCTGATTATAGACATTCAGGGTAAAGTTGGAACCGGTAAAAAAGGTTCCTACCGCCGCGCCGATCAACAGTACGCCGACGGTGCCGTTAATGAGCAGAAACAGCTCATAGACCTTGGCACCCAGAAAATTATCGGGTTTCTTCCGATATTCATAACTGACGGCCTGGACGATAAAGGTGAAAAGAATCAACATCCACACCCAGTAGGCCCCGCCGAAACTGGTGGCATAAAACTTGGGAAATGCCGCGAACAGTGCACCGCCAAAGAGAACCAGGGTGGTAAAGGTCAGTTCCCATTTGCGCCCCAGGGAGTTCATCACCAGAGAACTCTCCACATCGTTTTTCGCCACCTGCCAGAGCAGGGTGTTGCCGCCCTGGACAAAGGTCAGGAACAGAAACAACGAACCAACAACGCTGCACAGGATCCACCAGATCTGCTGCAAGGTTGCGTAATCAAGATTTGCTATCATTTATAAACCCTCCGGTCCAATGGAAATCTGCTTCAACATGATTTTTATCTCGGCAATCAGCAGCAGGGTGAAAAGCCCCAGAAATATGAAAAAGGTCGCCTGCACATGACCAACCGCCAGATTGGTAGTGGCCATTTTGACCGGCAGCAACCCCTGGATGGCCCAGGGCTGACGACCAACTTCGGCCACCACCCAGCCCATCTGCTGGGCGACAAGACCAAGAAAGAAAGAGATGAAGCCAAGGGGCAGCAACCACCCGGTTTCGGCAATCTTCCCTTTCACCGTATAAAAGAGACAGGCGAGAAACAGAACGGGAAAGAGCGAACCGAGGATCACCATGATATGAAAGGAATAGAAGACCGTGCTCACCGGCGGCACTGCTTCTTCCGGGGTGCTCAGATAACCATACCCCAGGAATTCTTTGTTAGCGGTAAATCTGGCCAGGGCATCCTTGGCCGCATTGTCATTTTTGTCCTTGCGGGCCTGTTTGAAGGCGGCAAGATCAGCCACTGCCTGCTGGCCCAGCTTCATCTTTTCGGCCACCCCCATGACCTTCTGCTCCTTATTGCCATAGACCAGATCGTCAATACCCGGCACAAATGAGCCCGGTGCGCGATTGGCCAGCAAGGAAAGAAGGCCGGGGACCTTTACCTCAAAAAGGAAGGGGCTCTGAGAGTCCCCCGGCTTCTTGGCGCCATTGACAACCCCGGCAGCAACAAGACCGGCGTTTTGCTGCCCTTTATACAAGCCCTCAAAAGCGGCCAGTTTCATCGGCTGTTTCTGGGCATTTTCAAAAGCGGCCTCATC